>NZ_JBYRFX010000104.1:0-8772 GCF_057815775.1 Inquilinus sp. | reverse complement strand
ATCAGCGCCGGCACGGCCGGGCAGCGCCCGAACAGCAACCCGGTGTCGGGGTGGGGATAGCCCGGCACGCCGATGCCGATGGCGACGACCGGCCGGATCTCGCGCCGCAGCGCCTCGACCGCGGCGATGGCCGCGGTGGCGAAATCGTCGAAGGACCCCGCCTTCGGCACCGAGAACCGGGCCCGGGCCAGCACCCGGCCGTTTCCGTCGATGGCGCCGAGCTTGGTGGAGGAGCCGCCGATGTCGAGCCCGACCGCGACCGGCATCACGCCACCGTCGACCGCAGGCGGACGTTCAGCTTCTTGCCGATGTCCGGATAGATCATGGTGTCGGGGTTCAGCCCGCGGGCCGTCGCCAGGGCGCAGCCCAGCCACTGGAACGGGATCGGCGCCCAGGCCGGCCCGAGCCACTCCAGTTCCTCGGCCCCATCGGGCCAGGCCACGGCCCAGTCGAAGCGGGTGGCGTGGCCGGACAGGTTGCACACCGCCAGCCGCGGCCCCAGCGGCGTCAGCGCCTCGCCCAGATTGGCGGCGACCTTGGCCTCGTCGGCGGTCTGGGCGATCACGATCACCAGGCTGTGCGGCGTGGTGCCGTAGCAATGGCCGTGCAGCGCCTCCTCGGTGTCGAAGGCCGCGGTCGGCACGCCGCTGATCTCGGCGATCTTCAGCGACGCCTCGAGCGCGGTGCCGACATGGCCGGCCTGGCCGGCGATCTGGATGTAGTCGGGCACGCCGGTGCGCTGCAGCAGTTCATCCGCGGCCAGGCGGCCGGTCTCGACCGTCCGCTCCAGCACGGCCGCGAGGCCGGACAGGTCGAGCGGGCGCTTGCTGAAATGGGCGGCGATGGCCAGCACGCTCAGGGTGGTGGCAGTGTAGCCCTTGGTCTTCGGCCCCACCGTCTCCGGCCCGATCGGGATGACCACGACATCGGCGCCGACCTGGGTGATCGGGCTGTCGGCCTCGGCGGTCACCACCACGGTCGGGAAGCCCAGCGCCACCGAGAGGCGGACGGCCTCGATCGAGGTGATGCTCATGCCCGACTGCGAGGCGGCCAGCACCAGGGTGGGCGCGGAATTCGGTTTGGGCGGCCGGCGCAGGAACGCCTCCGGCTCCTTGGCCACGATCGCGGCGCCGGTCGCCGCCTCCAGCGCATCGGCGCCGGCCAGCAGGGCGTTCATCGACGAACCGGTGCCCAGCAGCACGATCCGTTCCGGCGTCCGGGCCAGCGCCGGCAGCCCGGCCAGGGTCGATGCCAGCGCCGTGGGCAACGCGGCCAGCAGCGCCGGCTGCTGGCGGATGTATTGGCCGATCTGCATGGGGGAAGGCTCCCTGGCCTATTTCGTAGCGGACAACCGTCTCGTATTTGGGCGGCTATTAATCCAACGCTGTTTGATTATATTGGATCGCTGTACCCGTCGAGAGGAAAGTTCATGGCGCGTCAGGCGGACCGGTCCGGCACCTTCCAGGGGGCGAATCTGGAGCATGCGCGTGCCCTGAACCGCCGCGCGGTGTTCGAGGCGGTGCGGCGCCACGGGCCGGTGACGCGGGCGGAGCTGGCGGCGCTGATCGGTCTGACGGTGCAGGCGGTGTCGAACATCACGGTGGAGCTGGAGGCGGCCGGGCTGATCCGCCAGGACGGCAAGCGGCTGGGCCTGCGCGGCCAGCCGGCGGCCGAGCTTTCGGTCAATCCCGCCGGCGGCTACACCATCGGCCTCAGCCTGGCCTATCGCCGCGTCACCGGCGTGCTGTCGGACCTGACCGGCAAGGTCGTGGCCCATGATTCCCGGGTGCTGTCGGCGCGTGAGCCGCAGGCGACCGCGGAGGCGCTGGCGGAACAGACGCTGGACCTGCTGGCCGCCTCCGGCGTCAGCCATGACCAGGTCTGGGGCGTCGGCTGCAGCGTGCCGGGCACGGTCGAGAACGGCGCCTTCTGGTACGACAAGGTGAAGGAAGCCGCGGCCTGGACCCACTTCCCACTGGAGGCGGAGCTGGTGCGGCTGACCGGGCTGTGGGTGCTGGTCGAGAACGACGCCACCGTGGCGGCGATCGGCGAGCGGCTGTACGGCGTCGGCCGCATCGCCAGCAGCTTCTTCTACCTGCATTTCAACCTCGGTGTCGGCGGCGGCGTGGTGGTCGACGGCCAGCATTACCGCGGCGCCTTCGGCGGCGCCGGTGAGATCGGCCACATGATCGTCAAGCCCGGCGGGCGGCTGTGCCCCTGCGGCAGCCGGGGTTGCTTCGAGCAGTATGTCTCGCTCTACGCCGCGGCCGAGGCGGTGTGCGGCCCGACCCGGGCGCCCGACGAAGTGCCGGCGGAGGAGTTGGTGGCGCTGTTGCGCGACGGCGATTCACGCCTGCTGGCCTGGCAGGAGGAGGCGGGACAGTACCTGCGCATCGCCATCGGCAACATCGAGGCGATGTACGACCCGGACACCATCGTGATCGGCGGCGGCCTGCCGGCGGAGCTGCTGCAGGGGCTGATCGCCGCCGCCACGCCGCTGCTGCCGGCGATGAGCCACCGCCAGACCGGCAGCGGCCTGCCGCGGCTGGTGCCGGCCGAACATGCGGCGGACCTGCCGGCGATGGGCGCCGCGGCGCTGCCGGTGGCGGTGCTGCTGCAATCCAACCTGTCGCGGCTGTCGGCATCGCCTGGCGAGGGCACGGCGGCAGCGGACAATCCGGCGCTGGTGCTGCTCGGCGTCCGCCTGCCGGGCCGGACCACGGCGATCGGGCAAGGCGGTTGACAACCACGCCGGGCTTCGGGATTAATAAAACACTGTTTGATTAATTGGCCGGCAGTGAATCGCGGAACAACCGCGCCCTGCCGCCCGCACTGGGAGGTGGCACATGGGAATTATCGGCCGGAAGGCCTGTGCAACATTGGGCGTCACGCTCCTGCTGAGCCTTCCGGGCATCGCCCAGGCGCAGACCACGCTGAACGCCCTGTTCATGGCCCAAGCGGGCTATTCGGAAGCGCAGATCCGCGAGATGACGGACGCCTTCGAGAAGGCGCATTCGGACATCCAGGTGAAGCTGGAATTCGTCCCCTATGAGACGCTGCACGACAAGATCACCCTCGCCTCCGGCTCCGGCGGCGGCTACGACGTGGTGCTGTTCGACGTGATCTGGCCGGCGGAATTTGCCGCCAACAACATCCTGGCCGACGTGACCAGCCGGATCGACGCCAAGACCCGCGGCGGCGTGCAGGACGGTGCCTGGACCACGGTCGACTATAAGGGCAAGTCCTACGGCATGCCCTGGCTGATGGACAGCAAGTTCCTGTTCTACAACAAGGCCATGCTGGAGAAGGCCGGGATCGCCAAGCCGCCGGCCAGCTGGCCCGAGGTGATCAAGGACGCCGAGATCCTGAAGCAGAAGGGCATCGTCCAGTACCCGATCGTCTGGAGCTGGAGCCAGGCCGAAGCGATCATCTGCGACTATGCCGTGCTGATGCAGGCCTTCGGCGGCAACTTCGTCGACGCCAACGGCAAGCCGACCTTCCAGACCGGTGGCGGCCTGGATGCGCTGAACTTCATGGTCGACACCCTGAAGAACGGCACCACCAACCCGCATTCGACCGAGTATCTTGAAGAAGACGTGCGCCGCGTCTTCTCCAGCGGCCAGGCGGCCTTCGCGCTGAACTGGACCTACATGTACAACCAGGCCAACACCGACCCGAAGGAATCGCAGGTCGTCGGCCAAGTCGGCGTCATCGCGCCGCCGGGCGTCGAGGGGAAGAGCACGGTCTCGACCGTCAACGGTGCCATGGGCCTGGGCGTCCCGGCCGGCAGCAAGAACCAGGACGCGGCCTGGACCTATATCAGCTACCTGGCCTCGCCCGAGGTCGAAGCGAAGTATGCGTCCGCCGCCCCGTCGATCTGGAAGTCCTACTATGACGATCCGTCGGTGAAGACCGGCCCGAACGCCGCCTTGCTCGAGGCGCAGTCCAAGTCCTTCGCGTCGCTCTTCGCCCGCCCGTTCGTGGTCGACTACCAGCAGTTCTCCACCCGGCTGCAGCAGGCCCTGCAGCAGGCGCTGCTGGGCCAGGCCTCGGCCGCGGACGCGCTGAAGTCAGCGGCCACGGACCTCGCCTCCGGCGGCTGACCTCCGCCTGATCGCCGATCCCTCCCGCCGTCCCGGCCACCGCCCGGGGCGGCGGGAGATCTTCTGTTCCCTGTAAGCAAGAGGACTGCCTTGACGTTTCGTGGGCGGTTGCTGCTGGTCCTGCCGCTCCTGGTGGTCCTGGCTGCTGTCATCGGCTGGCCGTTGCTCGACACGGTCTGGCTCAGCTTCACCGATGCCCAGCTCGGCGGTGCCAGCGGCAATTTCGTTGGCATCGACAACTTCATCCGCGCCTTCCGCTCGCCGGGCTTCCTCAAGGCGCTCGGCGTCACCACGCTGTTCACGGTGCTGACCGTCAGCATCGAGATGGCGATCGGCCTGTGCGTCGGGCTGCTGCTCGACATGCCGCTGAAAGGCCGCGCCTTCTTCCGCTTCCTGCTGATCGTGCCCTGGGCGCTGCCGACCGTGGTCAACGCCATGGCCTGGCGGGTGATCTACAATCCGGATTTCGGCGCCCTGAACGCGCTGCTGCTGCAACTCGGGATCATCGACCAGTACCAGAGCTGGCTCGGCAGCCCGTCATCCGCGCTGTTCGCCATCGCCGCCGCCGACATCTGGAAGACCTTCTCCCTGGTGGCGCTGATCACCCTGGCCGGGCTGCAGAGCGTGCCGAAGGATCTGCGCGAGGCGGCGACGATCGACGGCGCCGGCTTCTTCGCCCGCTTCCGTGCCGTGACCCTGCCGGTGATCCTGCTGCCACTCAGCATCGCCGCGGTGCTGCGCATGATCGAGGCGGTGAAGGTGTTCGACATCATCTGGGTGATGACCCGCGGCGGCCCGGTCGACAGCACCAAGTCGCTCAGCATCCTGATCTACCAGGAGGCGTTCTCGTTCCGCCACGCCGGCTACGCCGCCTCGCTGGCGATGCTGTCGGTCGCGCTCAGCCTGCTGCTGATCGCCGGCTACACCCGCGTCCTGCGCAACCAGCCGAGGGCCTGACCGATGCGCATGTCCCTGCCCGGCCGGGTCGCCGCCTACGCCGCCATGTATCTCGTCGGCATCGTCATCCTGGTGCCGATCTTGTGGCTGCTGGTGATGAGCGTCAGCTCGACCCGCGACCTCACCACCCTGCCCCTGGCCTGGATCCCGAGCGAGCTCGACTTCTCGCGCTATTCCCGGCTGCTCACGGTCTCGTCGAACGGCGACGGCGCCGCCTTCCTGGCGGCCCTGCGCAACACCTGCCTGGTGGCGCTCGGCACGACGGTGCTGGCCTTCCTGCTGGCGATCCCGGCGGCCTGGGTGTTTTCGCGCTACCCCAAGCCGTACAGCTGGATGCTGTACCTGATCGTCGCCACCTACATGCTGCCGCCGCTGATGTTCGTGGTGCCGCTGTACCGCATCCTGTCGTCGCTCGACCTGCTCAACTCGCCCTGGGCGCTGATGATCGCCGACTGCACCATCGTGCTGCCCTTTACCACCTGGCTGCTGAAGAGCGGCATCGACAATATCCCGGTGGATCTGGAGGAGGCGGCGCGGATCGACGGCGCCAAGCTGTGGCAGATCCTGCTGCGGGTCACCCTGCCGCTGGCCCGGCCGGTGATCGGCACCACGCTGCTGTTCTCGGCCCTGATCGTGTGGGACGAGTTCCTCTACGCCATGCTGTTCACCAGCGACAGCCGGGCCCAGACGCTGACCGTGGTCATCGCCAACCTCGCCAGCGGCCGCGTCTCCGACTACGGCCTGCTGGCGACGGCGGGCGTGATCGCCGCGGCCCCCCCGGTCCTGGTCGGGCTGCTGCTGCAGCGCTCGATCGTCTCCGGCCTGACCAGCGGCAGTGTCAAAGGTTAGCGACCGTAACGGGCGGTCAAGGTCGCTTGAGCGATCTCGGTGCCATGCAGGGCGAAGCCGACCATGGCGCCCGAGACCTTGGGATCGACCGGCAGGTGATCGACCGACAGCGCATGCACCGTGAAGATGTAGTGGTGCGGCGCGTCGCCCTGGGGCGGGCAGGGGCCGCCATAGGCCAGGGTGCCGTAATCGGTCCGGCCCAGCGCCGCGCCCTTGGGCAGGCCGTGGCCGGCCACAGTGCCGGCACCGCGCCGCAGGGCGCCGGCCGTCGCCGGGATGTCGGCCACCACCCAATGCCACCAGCCGCTGCCGGTCGGCGCGTCCGGGTCGTAGGCGGTGACGACAAAGCTCTTGGTCCCGGCCGGGGCGCCGGACCAGGCCAGCGCCGGCGAGACGTTGCCGCCGGTGCAGCCGAAGCTGTTGAACACGAAGGTGTCGGCCATGGTGCCGCCCTCCGCCACATCCGGGCTGGTCAGCCGGAACTCCGCCGCCTGGGCCGCGGACCCCGCCACCAGGATGGCCCCCAACACTGCAATGCCGAACCGCATGATCGCTCTCCGTTTCGTGAGAGCGACAGGCTAGGCGGCGGCGATGGTCACCATCGTCCCGATCCGATCGCGAACGGCCCCGATCCGGTCATTCGATCGCCGGCGCTTCCCCAATAGGGCCGGCGCCGATATTTGGCATTTGATCGGATTTTTGCGAAGTTGCTTAGTATTATAAAGTCCGACGAAAGAAATCATCTTGCGTGCAGAAGTAATTGTCGATAAGACGAAAGTCCCAGCCTGATCCAATTTCAGGCATTTCATCATCCCTTCATAGTCAGCGGGATCGGGCTGGGACCCTGCCTGTTTTCAGGTCGACAGGACCGGGCGTTCCGGCTGCACCGGCTTTCGCATGTGGACGACGGTGCCGTCCTTGAACGGCTCCTCGCGCTCGACCGTGAAGCCCGATCGGGCATAGAGGTCGACATTCCCGGCGAATTGCGGGTTGGTGTAGAGGCGCAGCAGCGGCCGGCCGAGCTCCGCCGCCAGCGCCTCGGCATGCGCCAGCAGGCGCTGGCCGTGGCCGCGGCGCTGGGCATCGGGGGCGACCGCGACGTTCTCGATCAGCAGATCGTCGCCGCGATCCACCATCTCGATCAGCGCGACCAGCGCGTCGCCGGCATACAGGAGGTCGATCCGGTGCTCGCGCACGGCCTCGTCGTAATCCACGGCCATCGGCATCGGCTCGCGGCCGATCACCGGCACCCATTTGGCATAGGCTGATCGCACGATATCCCTGATCGCGGCGGCATCAGCGGGTTTGGCCGGCCGAAACCGGATGGACGTCTTTGTCATAACAAGGCTCCAGGCATGAAAAACCCCACCGGCGGATCTAGCGGGCGGGGCTGAAACGAACGAACCGATCTATTTTGCCGGTCTTCGTCGTCGCGCAATCAGCCTAGCGCCCCGCATTGTGCAGGGGCAGCGTCGGCTGTTGTGGGTGGGCGCGAAAACGAACATGGCCCCAAGCTGGAGCAAGTGGCGCGGCACGTCAAGATTTGGAAATTTGCGGTGTTCGGGCTGCCGCCAATCGTCTAGGCATCCTCGACGTTGCACCCCTCAAACTTCAACGCCGAGGGCTAATATTCCTGCAGGCAGTTGGTTGGACCTATCTGCCCAATGCCAACCCCATGCGACGCGCTGTCGGCGCAGCCGGTCGATATCTGAGGTAGGAACGTGACAACACGACGGACGTCATGACGACTTGATACGCGCTAATTATCGAGCCAACGACAGACAGCATCAGAGGCGCGGCACCTGAACCTTTTGAATCGATGCCCAGCAGAAAGGACAGCACCATCAATATGGCCAAGAACAATACCGTGACCAAGCCGAACGAGATGAGCAGACGCGGAAACGCATAGCCGAACACCTTGGCTCCGCGTTGGCCGGCAGCCGCAAGCGTTTGATCATCATCGGCAATGACCGCGGGCAACATCGTGCCCCATTTTGCAAACGCAGCGATGCCGGAAAAAATCCAGACAAGAATCGCGGCCAGTATGGCGAAGGATGGACGAATGCCGCCGATGACCATGGCAATCCCGATCACAAGGGGAGCTATGACACCGAGGAAGCCGAGCAACAGGCAACGTCTTACGAAACTGAAGAATGCCTTGGGCCTTTGCTGCAGCCAGCTGGATACCTGGTCGGGGTCAAGCTGCGTCAAAACGGCAATGTGGGCAGGAATAGCCAGGAAGGTCGAAATCATCACCCCGATGAAGATTGAAGCACCGGAGTTGATATTTATGAATCTGTCGAGCAACGCCAATCCGCCAGCCATGCAGATGTATCCGACAACCCACTTCCGGTTCCGGAGATAAACTTCCAGCGACGCCACCCAGATATTGTCTTCGACCATCACCCTATTCCTGTTCTCGCCCTGGCCGCGCAACAAGTATTGTCTGCACGTTGCATTTTTCTTAATGATGAAGGCCGTATTTTCATCTTTGCAATCGGGCGCGAGACTGCTGCACTTTCCCGAAGGCGTGGCCTGCTCCGCCAGGAGGCGCATCAGTCAAGACGTCGGCGCCCAGGGCTAGCCCGAGGATCAGCCGCGCGCGCCGCTTGCCAGCGGCGAATTGGTGCGTGTTTTGGCCGACTGGTGCCCGCCCTTCCCCGGCTAACACCTGTACTACCCAAGCCGCCGCCAGGCGACATCAGCCTTTTCGCTGCTGGTCGATGCGCGCTGCGGTATCGGGGCTAGAGCATGATCCCGAAAAGTGGAACCCGGTTTTCGGAAAGGATCATGCTCAAAACCAAGAGATAGAGCCCCATCCCGATTCGATCGGGATGGAACAGGCTCTAGACCATCTGGACTG
>NZ_JBYRFX010000103.1:0-14217 GCF_057815775.1 Inquilinus sp. | reverse complement strand
GGGGGTGTACAGCCGATGTCATGGGGGTGGTTTCAGGCCGCCTTGCGGCGCGCAACGATGAAGAGGCGCGGGAACGCGAGCAGGCGGCGGCCGTCGCTGCGCTTCGTGTAGGCGGCATCGACGCGCCGCGTGTATTCGGCGATGAAGCCGGCCCGCTCGGCTTCCGGCAGCGGGTCGACGAACGGGCGGAGCCCTGTGCCGCTGACCCATTCGACGATCGCCTCGGCGGACTCCATCGGGTGCTGGTAGGCGGTGCGCCAGACATCGGTCACAGCAGCGCGCGGCGCCAGCAAATCGTAATAGTCGCCAAGCGCCAGGATCTTGGTGCGGACCAGCGCGGCCTCGCCGATCGTCGCCGCCCAGGGGCCTTCGGTCGCCACCGCCCGCATCAGCCGGTGCGTCGGCTCCTCCCGGTTGTCGGGGATCTGCACCGCCAGGACGCCGCCCGGCGCCAGCAGCTCGAACAGCCGCGGCACCAGGACCGGGTGGTTCGGCACCCATTGCAGCGTGGCGTTGGCGTAGATCAGGTCGGGCGCCGCCTCCGGCTGCCATTCGGCGACATCATGCCGTTCGAACCGGCAGTGCGGCAGCCGGGCGCGGGCCTCGGCCAGCATGGCGTCGGAGCTGTCGATGCCGGTGATGTCGGCGCCGGGGAAGCGTTCGACCAGCAGCTCGGTCGAATTGCCCGGGCCGCAGCCGAGATCGAAGATCCGCAGGGGCCGGCCGGCGGCCGGGGCGAGGTCGACCCGGCCCAGCAATTCGCGCGCCGGGCGGGTGCGCTCATCCTCGAAGCGGCGGTAGAGGGTCGGGTTCCAGTCCGTCATGGCGTTGTCCATTGGCTAGCGGGCGATCGGCTAGAAATGGGCCGCGATGGATATCGTGTCCAATATATAGATCAGGCCACTCCCATATGAAATCGATATGAGAGTGGCCTGATCGGCCTTATTTCCAGTTCTGGATCGCAGCCAGCAGGCCGAGGGTCGAGCTGTCATGCGCGCCCGGTGCCTTTTCGCCCGACAGCTCGGGCTGGATCGCCTTGGCCAGCTGCTTGCCCAGCTCCACCCCCCACTGGTCGAAGGAGTAGACGTTCCAGATGGTGCCCTGGACGAAGATCTTGTGTTCGTACAGCGCGACCAGCAGGCCCAGCGTGTAGGGGTCGATTTCCCGCACCAGGATGGTGTTGGACGGGCGGTTGCCCTCGAACACCTTGTACGGCACCAGATCTTCCAGCGCCGCGCCCGACAGGCCCGACTTGGTCAGTTCCGCCCGCACCTGGTCCGGCGTCTTGCCGACCATCAGCGCCTCGGTCTGGGCCAGGACGTTGGACAGCAGGATGGTGTGGTGATCGCCGATCGGGTTGTGGGTTTCCACCGGGGCGATGAAATCGCAGGGGATCACCTTCGTGCCCTGGTGGATCAGCTGGTAGAAGGAGTGCTGGCCGTTGGTGCCGGGCTCGCCGAAGATCACGGGCCCGGTCTGGTAGTCCACCCGGTGGCCCTGGCGGTCGACCGACTTGCCGTTCGATTCCATGTCGGCCTGCTGCAGATAGGCCGGCAGGCGGTGCAGGTACTGGTCGTAGGGCAGCACGCCATGGGTCTGCGCGTCCCAGAAATTGCCGTACCAGACGCCGAGCACGCCCATGACAGCCGGCAGGTTCTGCTCCAGCGGCGCCGAGCGGAAATGCGCATCCATGGCGCGGCCGCCGGCCAGGAAGCGTTCGAAGCCGTCGGCGCCGATCGCGATCATCACCGGCAGGCCAATCGCCGACCACACGGAATAGCGGCCGCCGACCCAGTCCCAGAAGCCGAACATGTTGGCGGTGTCGATGCCGAACTTCGACACCTCGCCCGCATTGGTCGACAGCGCGGCCAAGTGCTTGGCGATCGCCGCTTCCGGCGCGCCGGACTTCAGGAACCAGCTGCGCGCGGTGTGGGCGTTGGTCAGCGTCTCCTGCGTCGTGAAGGTCTTCGACGCGATCAGGAACAGGCTGGTCTCGGGGTCGATCTGCTTCAGCGTCTCGGCGATGTGGGTGCCGTCGATATTGGAGACGAAGTGCAGCTTGATGCGCGGGTGGTGGTACGGCACCAGCGCCTCGGACACCATGACCGGGCCGAGGTCGGAGCCGCCGATGCCGATGTTGATGACGTCGGTGATCGGCTTGCCGGTGTGGCCGGTCCAGCTGCCGTCGCGCACCGCGTCGGAGAATTCGCGCATGTGCTTCAGGCTGGCCGCAATCTCGGGCAGCACGTTCTGGCCGTCGACCGTGATCGAGCCGGACAGATCGGCGCGCAAGGCCGTGTGCAGCACGGCGCGGTGCTCGGTGCCGTTGATCAGATCACCGGCGAACATGCGGTCACGCCAGGCTTCGACGCCCTGCTGCCGGGCGAGGTTGAACAGGAGACCAAGAGTCTCGTCGGTCACCCGGTTCTTGGAATAGTCGAGCAGCACGTCGCCGAGGCGCAGCGACAGGCGGTCGAAGCGCTTGGGGTCGGCGGCGAAGAGGTCGCGCATATGCACGCCGTCCATCGCCTTGCGATGGGCGTCGAGGGCGGTCCAGGCGGGCGAATGGGTAAGATCGGACATGAGGGGTCGCCTCCAGTGCGGGAGCGGGGGTGTCGGATCGAGCAAGCGAACGAAAAAGGCCGGGGTTTCCCCCGGCCTTCGGTCTCAGTTGATGATGCCTTGGAACAGGCCCTGGCGCCGCCGGATGATGATCGGCGTCTCGCCCGTCGTCAGCGGCTGGCCCGCCTCGGCATTGGTGTTGAGGCGCGCCGATTCCTTGTACGGATCGACGATGGTGCCCGGCAGCGGCGTCGAATGCCAGAACAGCAGGCTGTCGATGAAGTGGCTGTCGTCCTGGGCGAGCTGCGTCGTTTCCTGGTCGACGGTGGTGCGGATGCCCGGATCGGCCGTGCCGGCCTTGGCCAGGATCGCCTGCCCGCCCGCGGTGGCGGCGGGGGCGCTGACGGTCTCACGCTTCACCTTCTGCCCCTGGCCGAACAGGATGGCCTCGGCCTGCTCGCGCGGCTGGGTTTCCTGCGGCCGGGGGATGCCCGGCGTCGGCGGCGGCAGGTCCGTCAGCGACGATGGCATGACCAGCGGCGCGCGCGGCATCACCGCGAATTCGTCCGGCGTCGACTTGTCGTAGCCGACCAGCTCCTGCACCGTGCTGTTCGAGATGCCGGTATCGCAGGCGGACAGCCCCAGGGCAGCGGCGAACAAGCCGGTCAGCGCAACCAGCCTGCGGCCTTGGGCCCGACCGATCCCTGCGGAGTCGCGGAAACGAATGGAGTGGTGGAAAGGAGACTGGCCGCTCACGATCGATCCCTCTGCTGCGCTCCCACCGGGTGGGCCCGCCGCCCGAACAGGCTGTCGATGATCAGCAGCGCCACGCCGATGCTGATCGCACTGTCGGCGACGTTGAACACCCAGAAGGAATACTGCCCCGCGTAAAAATGCAAGAAATCGGCGACGGCACCGAAGCGCAGCCGGTCGATCACGTTCCCGATCGCGCCGCCGATGATCAGCCCGACGCCGACGGCGACGAGGCCGCGATCATTGCGCCGCAGCCAGCCCAGCAGGCCCACGACGACCGCCACCGCGACCGCCGACAGCCCCCAGCGCGCCACCGGCGAGTCACCGGCGAGCAGGCCGAAGCTGATTCCATAATTCCAGACCATGGCGAAATCGAGGAAGCCGGTGATCCGGATCGGCGGTGCCCAGCTGGCCGTCGTGATCGGGTCGGGCAGCCCGAACAGCGATGTCAGCACCCAGTATTTCGACAACTGGTCGGCAATCAGGATCAGGCCCGCGACGATCAGCCCGCGCCGGAAGAGCCGCGCGTCGGTCATGCGGTCGCTCCAGCCGCGACACCCGGCCTGGCCGCGTCGACCGCATCGCTGCAGCGGACGCACAGGTCGGGATGGGCCGCGACCGTGCCGACCTCGGGCAGGACCCGCCAGCAGCGATCGCAGCGGCTGCCATCGGCGGCCGCGACGACGACGCCGACCCCCGGCACATCAGGTAGGGTGAAGGCGCCATCAGGCACGTCGCCCGTCTCGACCACCAGGGTCGAGGTGATGCAGATCTCGGCGAAGTCCAGGCTGGCCAGCAGCTCGGCCTCGGCGGCGCCGGCATGGACCACCGGCCGTGCCTGCAGCGACGAGCCGATGCGCTTGGCCGCACGCTCCAGCTCCAAGGCGCCGGTGACGACGCGGCGCAGGTCGCGCAGCCGGGCCCAGCGCGCCGCCAGGCCATCGTCCTGCCAGGCGCCGGGCACTTCCGGGAAGGTGCGGAGATGGACGCTGGTGTCGGCGTCGGCACCGTAGCGGGCGAGCCACGCCTCCTCCGCCGTGAAGCACAGGATCGGCGCCAGCCACACGGTCAAATGGTCGAACAGGATGTCGAGCACGGTGCGCACGGCGCGCCGGCGCAGATCGTCCGGCCGGTCGCAGTACAGCGAGTCCTTGCGGATGTCGAAGTAGAAGGCCGACAGGTCGACGGAGCAGAAATTGTGCAGCGCCGTCGACAGGGTGTGGAAGTCGTAATCCTCGATCGCCTGGCGGATGGTGCGGTCGAGCTCCCACACCCGGTGCAGCACCCAGCGCTCCAGCTCCGGCAGCTCGGCGGCGGGCAGCCGTTCGCTGTCCTGGAAGCCGTCGAGGGCGCCGAGCAGGTAGCGCAGCGTGTTGCGCAGCCGGCGATAGGCATCGGCCTGGTACTTCAGGATCTCGGGCCCGACCCTCAGATCCTCGGAATAGTCGGTCGAGACGATCCACAGCCGCAGGATATCGGCGCCCGACTGGTCGGCCACCGTCTGCGGCGCCACCACGTTGCCGACCGATTTCGACATCTTGCGGCCCTGCTCGTCTAGCACGAAGCCGTGGGTCAGCACCGCGTCATAGGGCGCGCGGCCGCGGGTGCCGCAGCTTTCCAGCAGCGAGGAGTGGAACCAGCCGCGATGCTGGTCCGAGCCTTCGAGATAGAGGTCGGCCGGCCATTTCAGATCCGGCCGCTGCTCCAGCACGAAGGCATGGGTCGAACCGGATTCGAACCAGACGTCGACGATGTCGAAGATCTGCTCGTAATCATCGGCCTTGAAGGTGTTGCCGAGGAAGAACTGGGCGTCGTGCTTGTACCAGGCGTCGGAGCCCTCCAGCTCGAACGCCGCGGCGACACGCTGGGTGACCGCGACGTCGCGCAGCGGCTCGCCGGTCTTCTTGTCGACGAAGATCGCGATCGGCACGCCCCAGGCGCGCTGGCGGCTGATGACCCAGTCCGGCCGGCTCTCGATCATCGAGGACAGGCGGTTGTAGCCCTGCTCCGGCACGAAGCGGGTGTGCTTCAGCGCCTCCAGCGCTGTCGCGCGCAGGTTGTTCGTCTCCATCGAGATGAACCATTGCGGCGTGGCGCGGAAGATCAGCGGCGCCTTGGACCGCCAGCTGTGCGGGTAGGAGTGGCGGATCTGGCCCTTGGCCAGCAGGCCGCCCGCCGCCTCGACCGCCGCCGTGACCACCTTGTTGGCGTCGCCTTTCTTGCCGTCGGGGCGGTAGATCACCCGGCCGGCGAACAGCGGCACGCTGTCGTGGTAGCGGCCATCCTCGGTCACCGTCTCGGTCGCGGCGATGCCATGGGCGCGGCCGAGGTCGAAGTCGTCGGCACCATGGCTGGGCGCGGTGTGGACCAGGCCGGTGCCGGCATCGACCGTGACATGGCCGCCGGGCAGGAACGGCACGGCGAAATCATAGCCCTGTCCCGCCAGCGGATGGCGGGCGACGGTGCCGGCCAGGGCCGAGCCCGGGAACTTGTCGATGCTGGTCCAGGCGGTGACGGCGAGATCCTTCGCCACCGTGTCGGCCAGGGCCGTCGCGACGACCAGCGCCTCCCCGACCGTGGCCAGGCTGCCCTCGGCCACGGCATCGACGGTGTAGACGCCGTATTCGAAATCGGGGCCGTAGGCGATGGCGCGGTTGGCCGGCAGCGTCCAGGGCGTGGTGGTCCAGGCGACCGACGATGCCCCGCCCAGCGACGGGCGCGAGGCCGCGGTCACCGGGAAGCGCACCCAGACCATGTCCGAGGTGATGTCCTGGTACTCGACCTCGGCCTCGGCCAGGGCCGTCTTCTCGACCACCGACCACAGCACCGGCTTCAGGCCGCGATAGAGCCCGCCATTGAGCAGGAACTTGTGGATCTCGCGGACGATCTGCGCCTCGGCCGCATCGGTCATGGTGGTGTAGGGATGCGCCCAGTCGCCCATCACGCCGATGCGCTGGAACTGTTCCGACTGCACCTCGACCCAATGCCGGGCGAAGGCGCGGCATTCCTCACGGAACTGCAGCACCGGCACCGCGTCCTTGTCCTGGCCGGCCTTGCGGTACTTCTCCTCGATCTTCCATTCGATCGGCAGGCCGTGGCAGTCCCAGCCCGGGACATAGACCGCGTCGCGGCCCAGCATCTGGCGGGTGCGGACGACGATGTCCTTCAGGATCTTGTTGACGGCATGGCCGATGTGGATGTCGCCATTGGCGTAGGGCGGGCCGTCATGCAGCACGAACTTTTCGCGCCCCTTGGAGGCGGCGCGCAGCTTGCCGTGCAGGTCGATCGCCGCCCAGCGGGCCAGCAGCTCCGGCTCCTTCTGCGGCAATCCCCCACGCATCGGGAAATCCGTCTTCGGCAGGAAGACAGTGGATTTGTAGTCGGGAGCGGCCGGGGCGGCGGCACCCGGGGTCTCGGCAGGCTGGGCGGTCATGATACGGAGGCTCGTGGATCCACGCGGGCTCAATTACCCGCTTTGACGCTCGGATACCAGCCGGACGACCCGATCGGGCCGTCCCGGTGGCGGCGTGGGAACAGAATGCGCGACGACCCGGCCCCCGTCAGAGGGCCGGGCGGATAATTCGGAACAGGGGATCCGTCTGGCGCATGGGTCCCATCGTACCGGATGAACGCCGGGGGTCAAGGCGCGTGGCGTCGCCCCCCCTGGCGTCGCCCCCTGGTGTCGCGGTGCTACCGCGCCAGCACCTGCCGGGCTGCGGCGCAGTCGCGGTCGATCTGGGCGATCAGGGCCTCGAGCGAGTCGAACTTCTCCTCGCCGCGCAGCCATTCCACCAGCTGCACCCGCAGATGCCGGTGGTAGAGGTCGCCGGAGAAATCGAACAGATAGGCCTCCAGCAGCGGCGCCGATGTCCGCCACATCGGCCGGATGCCGAGGCTGGCGACGCCGTCGCGCCACACCAGCGGGTCATCACCGTCCACGGCGCAGCGCACGGCATAGATACCGTAAGCCGGGCGGACGAAGTCGCCGAGCTCGACATTGGCGGTGGGGTAGCCGAGCTCCCGCCCACGCTTGTCGCCGTGCTCGACGCGGCCCTCGATCTCCCAGGGCCGGCCCAGGATCTCCGCCGCGCCATGGGTGTCGCCCGCCGCCAGCAGCTCGCGCGCCCGGCTGGAGGAGAACAGCCCGCCCGCCTCGTCCGAGGCCTGGGTGACGATGGTCACGCCGAAGCCGAGGCGCCGGCCGATGCCGGCCAGCGTCTCCGGCGTGCCGGTGCGCTTGTGGCCGAAGCAGAAATCATAGCCGACGACGACATGGCGGGCGCCGAGCCCCTGGACCAGCACGGTCTCGACGAAATCCTCGGCCGAGCGCGCGGCGAAGGCCTGGTCGAAATGCAGCACGACATGCAGGTCGACGCCGAGATCCTCGAGCAGCCGGGCCTTGATCCGGAACGGCGTCAGGCGGAACGGCGGATCGTCCGGCCGGAACAGGCTGCGTGGATGCGGCTCGAAGCTGAGGACGCAGACCGGCACGCCGAGCCGGTTCGCCTCGGCCCGCGCCGCCGCGACCACGGTCTGGTGGCCGCGGTGCACGCCGTCGAAATTGCCGATGGCAACTACGGCGCAGCGCGCCGCTGCCGGCAGGTTGTCGGTGTGACGGAAGATCTGCATGGGCCTCGTCTCGGTCCGGCCGATCATGCCGGGCCCGCTGGATATAGCGAGGACCGGCGGCGCCGGCCAGGGGGCGATCGACGGTGAGGCCCGGAAGGATCGGATGCGGGGGTCAGGCCTTGGCCCGCGACGGGACCAGGATCACGGCCTCGCCGTCGATCACCACCCGGTCGCCGACGGTGCAGCGGGTCTGCAGCACGGCACGGTTCCGCTCCGGCACCAGTTCGACGATGGTGACCCGGGCCGTGACCGTGTCGCCGGACCGGACCGGCGCCTTGAACTGCAAATTCTGCGAGATGTAGATCGAGCCCGGGCCGGGCAGCTTGGTGCCGATCACCGCGGAGATGAAGCCGGCGCTGAGCAGCCCATGCGAGATCCGGCCCTTGAACCGCGTCGTCTCGGCATAGACTTGGTTGAGATGCACCGGATTGGTGTCGCCGGACACACCGGAGAACAGCAGGATGTCGGCCTCGGTCACCGTCTTGGCAAAGCTGGCCGACATGCCGACGGCCAAGTCTTCGAAGCTGTAGCCTTCGGTGTCGTCGCGATAGGTCTTCACTGTGTCCATGACCGGCCTCCGGCCGTTGCTGCATTGCAACAATCTGGGATTTCCGGGAATTCGCGACAAGACATGGCCGGGCGCTTCTGCAATGCAGCACCAGCCATGCCCGCTATCCCAAGGATGGCTTCGCCCCTTGGAAAGAACGGCGGGGCGGCGCCAGCGCCGCGGTCGGGGCCAGCCGGCGCTGGACCACGAAGATCGGCCCGCCCGGCATGTTGTCGGTGACCACGAGATGCAGCGTCACCGTCCCACCCGGCGGGATGCTGCCGCCCTGGAACACCACCCCGTCATGCGGTTCGTCGATGATCCGGGTCGAACCGAACCCGTCCGAGCCGATCGAGCGCGAGCCCGACGGTCCCTGGGCGAAAGACAGCCCGTCATCATAACTGCTGCCCTCGCCGCGATGGCGTTCCAACTCGACCGGGAAATCGGTCCAGGCCTGGCTGGTGTCGTTGCGGACGACCTTGATCAGGGCGAAGCCGGCGAGATGCGCTGTGGCGATCCGGTTGCCGAAGCCGGCGGTCAGGCCGGTGATGGTCAGCGCCGCCTCGCCATTGCCGGTGATCCGTTCCGTGACCACGAACGGATCGTCGGGCCCACCGGTGCCGGTCGCGGAATCGAGCACGAAGCCGCCTTCGGCATCGCTGAACACCAGCCCGCCGGCGCTGATCTCGCCCGCCACAGCCGGCCCGGCCGGGAACCAGAGGCCCAGCAGCAGCACCCCGGCCCAGATGGCGACCCGGATCGCGGCCCGCCCTTTCATCGCGCGGCGCGGCGGAAGGAGGAAGATCCGCGACGCGGCGCCAGCTCCGCCGTCGGCTGGGTCCGGCGCTGGACCACGTAGAAGCGCGGCGCCGGCGTGTTGTCGGTGACGATGACACGCACCGTCACCGTCTCGCCCGGCGCCACCATGCCGTCATGGAACAACACCACGTCGCGGGGTTCGTCCAGCACCTGCGCCGCGGCGAAGCGGTCGGACCGGACGCTGCGGTTCGCGACCGGCCCGTCCGATACCGGCCCTTGGGCAAAGGACAGCCCGTCGCCATAGGGGCTCTGGTCGCCGCGACGCTCCTGCAATTCGACCGGAAAGTCGCGCCAGGCCTCGCGGGTGGCGTTGCGCACCACCTTGACCAGGGCGAAGCCGGCGAGATGCGCGGTGCCGACGCGGTTGCCGAAGACGGGTGTCAGGCCCGTGACCGTCAGCGCCGCCTCGCCCTGGCCGGTGATCCGCTCCACCACCACGAAGGGGTCGTCGAGCCGGCCGGTGCCGCTGGCGGATTCGAGCACGAAGCCGCCGGCCGCGTCGCTGAAGGTGATCCCCGCGACCGTCAGCTCTGCCGCGTGCGCGGCCACCCCCCAGGCCAGCAGGACCATGACGGGGGCGCATGACGCCAAGCGCCTCATGCCCAGCAGTGTGGCCCGCCGCCGGGCCGCGGTAAAGCCACCATCGGCACCCTGGATGCAGCCGAAATCTCGGTGAATTGCTTTTTCCTAAACATTTATCTAATTTCGGTACGATCATGGAATGGATGGCCGCCCGATATCGTCAACCGAGCCGTCGCACCGGATCGAAGTCCGGGGAGGAGATCGATCACCGCTGACCAGACCCGCCCCGACCTGATTTTCCGGATATCATGACCGCCGACCTGACAGACGCCGCGATCGCCATCCTGCGGGCCAACGACCGCGGCCTCTATACCGTCCCGACCTCCTCCGGCCTGTACCCGGCCCAATGGAACTGGGATTCCTGCCTTGTCGCCCTCGGCTTCGCCGAATTCGACGAAGCCCGCGCCTGGACCGAGATCGAGACTCTGTTCGCCGGGCAATGGCCCGACGGCATGGTGCCGCACATCCTGTTCCACGGTGACGATTCCAGCTATTTCCCGAACGCCGCGATCTGGCAGGCCGGCCCGGCCCAGCGGTCGTCGGGCATCACCCAGCCGCCGGTCGCCGCCACCGTGGCCCGCCATCTGTTCGAACGCTTCGGGATTGAGCGGTCGCGGCCGCGTGTCCAGCAGCTGGCACCGAAGCTGCTAGCCTGGCATCGCTGGTTCTATGCGGCGCGGGACCCGCAAGGCACCGGCCTGGTGGCGATCATCCACCCCTGGGAAAGCGGGATGGACAACAGCCCGGTCTGGGATGCGGCGCTGGCGGCGGTCGACCCCGGCCCTTCGGTCGCCCATCTGCGCAAGGACACCGGCTTCGCCGACGCCGCGGTGCGGCCGACCGGTGCCGAATACGACCGCTACATCAACCTGGTCCTGACCTTCCGGGCGGAAGGCTATCGGGCGGAACGGCTGTACGAGCTGGCGCCGTTCCGCGTCGCCGATATCGGCTTCAACGCGATCCTGCAGCGCGCCAACCGCGACCTGCGCTTCCTCCTGGACATGATCGACGATACAGCCGGCGTGGCCGAGGTCGAACGGATGATCTCCCGGACCGGCCGGGCGCTGGAATCCTGCTGGGACGAGGCCGACGGCTTCTACTATTCGCGCGACACCCGCACCGGGCAGGCCATCCGCCAGCCGGGCATCGGCGGGCTGCTGACCCTCTATGCCGATCCGACAGCGGCCAAGCGCCATCCGGCGCTGATCGCCCGGCTGAGGCACTGGCTGGACCGGGTCGAGTTCGGGGTGCCGAGCTTCGACCCGGACCGGCCGGAATTCGAGCCCCGGCGCTATTGGCGTGGGCCGGTCTGGCTGATCGTCAACTGGATGCTGATCGACGGGCTGAAGCGCAACGGCCACCAGGCCCTGTCCCGCCGGATCCGGCGTGACAGCATGTCCGTTGTGGCCCGCAGCGGCTTCCGCGAGTATTTCGATCCCACGACCGGCGAAGGGTTGGGCGGGACCGATTTCTCTTGGACCGCGGCCATGATGCTGCTGTTCGCCGGCCTCAAGGGTCGGCCATGGTGACGGGACGGACGGATGGTGGAACGCAAGCGGGTGGGCATCGTCGATGTCGCCCGATCACTCGGATTGTCGACCTACACCGTTTCCCGTGCCCTCAACGGCCATAGCGACGTCTCCGCCGCGACACGCGAGCGGGTGGTGGCCGCGGCACAAGAGCTCGGCTACACCCCGAACGAACTCGGCCGCACCCTGCGCCGCGGCCGGTCGGACACCATAGGCTTCCTGCTGACGCCGTCGCCCGACGCCTTCGTCGACAGCTATTTCCTGCCGGTGCTGACCGGGATCGATTCGGTGCTGTCGCCCGCGGGCTTCGCCCTGCTGCTGGCCGGCGCCGCCCCCGATGGCCATGAGATCGAGGTGCTGCGCCGGCTGGTCGAAGGCCGGCGCGTCGACGCGGTGATCCTGAGCCGCGTCCGGGCCGACGACCCGCGCACCGATTATCTGCGCCGGCAGGGCTTCCCCTTCGCCATGCTCGGCCGCGACGGCGACCGCCCCGAGACCCCCTTCGTCGACGCCGACCACCGCGCCAGCAGACGGATGGCGACGGAATGGCTGATCGCGCACGGCCATCGCCACATCGCCCTGGTCAACACGCCGGAACATGTCAATTCGAGCCGGCAGCGCCTGGCCGGGTGGCGGGACGCTCTTGCCGCCGCCGGACTGTCCGCCAGTGCGGCCTGCATCGGCGACTACACCGCCGAGGGCGGGCGACGGCTGACCGGGGCGCTGCTGGAGCTGTCGCCGCGGCCGACCGCCATCCTGTGCGGCAATGACGACACCGCCTTCGGGGCGGCCGAGGCGGTGCGCGCCCGGGCGCTGGAGGTCGGCCGGGACATCTCGATCATCGGCTGCGACGACATCGCGATCGCGGCGCTGGCAAACCCGCCGCTGACCACCTTCCGCACCTCGCTGCGCCCGTTCGGCGAGCTGCTGGCCGAGCAGGTGCTGGCGCTGCTGCGTGGCGAGACCCCGCCCTCCCATCTTGTGGTGCCGGAACTGGTCGAGCGCGGTTCCGCCGGTCCTGCCCCGGCCAGCCCTGCCCCGAAGGCCAGGACGCCGCGCCGCCGGGCCGTCAAAGCTTAGAGTTAGAGACCGTTTGGAAACGGGCCGCCGCGGCGGGTGACGCCGTCGAGCGGCCCGAGCGCCTGCAGCAGCTCCGCCACGCTGCGCCCGGCGACCGGATGGCGCCAATCGGCCGCGACATCGGCGGCCGGCGCCAGCACGAAGCCGCGCTCCGCCATCCGCGGATGCGGCACCGCCAGCTCCGGCCGGTCCACGACGCGGTCGCCATAGAGAAGAATGTCGATGTCGATCAGCCGCGGCCCGTTGCGGCGGCTCGGGAGCCGGCCGATCTCCGCCTCCGCCGCCTTCAGCTGCACCAGCAGGTCTTCGGGCGTGAGGGCGGTGTGGCCGGCGACACACATGTTGAGGAAGGCGGCCTGGTCGGTGTCGTACATCGGCGCCGTCTCGTAGACGGCCGACACGGCATCCACCGTTGCCACGCCCCGCAGCCAGTCGATCGCCCGTCGCAGATTGGCTTCGCGGTCGCCAAGGTTGGTGCCGAGGGCGAACAGGACGGGAACCATCGCATGCTCCAAGGCCAGGGCCGGCCGCTCCGGGCCGTTCGCCGCGAATCGGCCGAAGGGCGTGCGGGCCCATTGGCGCGGCGCGGCCGCGTTATCGCGTCGTCTCGGGGAAAAGTCGAGCGGCGAGACGCCGCGATGACGGTCAACCGCGACGCCATCGTAACGGTCTGCCACAGTCGGACCACGGAGCTGGCCGCTGTAGCGCCGTGCCGGGAGGATGGGATGACTCAGGAAACCGAAGACAGCATCTGGCGCTGGCCGCTGGCCACCTTCCGCGACACCCTGGCCAGTGATTCGCCGACACCCGGCGGCGGCTCCGCCGCGATGGTGTCGGCCGCGCTCGGCCTCGGGCTCGTGGTCATGGCGCTGCGCATCACCGCCAACAAGACCGAGGACCGTGGCTTCCTCGACACACTGATCCTGTCGGGCGAGCGGCTGCTGCGCGACCTGTCGGACCATGCCGATGCCGACATCATCGTGTTCGACACTTATATGGCGGCGCTGAAGCTGCCGAAGGCGACCGACGCCGAGAAGGCCATCCGCCGGGCGGCGGTGCAGGACGCGACGATCGCGGCGACCGAAATCCCGCTGAACGCGGCGCAGACGGCACTGGAGGCGATCGACCTCGCTGCCCAGGCCGCCAGCCTGGCCGCGACCCAGATCGTCAGCGATGTCGGCGCGGGCGCCGCCACGCTGCAGGGCGCGGTGGCGGCGGTGCTCTATGCCGTCGATGTCAATCTGCGCGGCCTCGACGACCAAAGGAAGCGCGAGGACTACGCCCACAGCCGCGACCGGCTGGCGGAAGCCGCGGATGGTCGTGCCCGTGGCATTGCCCGGCTGGTGCGGGACCGCCTGCGCTGAGAATCAGCCGGGCTGATTCCCGGTCTCTCCGGTGGCTGTCAGCCCGGCCGTTGTACAGTGCCGGATCGAGGGCCGGGACCGGATTCGCCCCTCGGCGAAGGTCCGTCCGCAACAAGCAGTGCCAATCCTTTGTTCTTGCTGCGATATCTCCAGTTCTTTCGGATTCGCGCCGAAATCGGCCCAGTGTCACACCAATGTCGTATATCGGGCCGTTTGCGCTTCCGGCGCTTTTCGGTTTCCAAAATCCAAACAATCGGTTACCTCGACCGGGAATGGCCGTGCCGGCTGGTGGTGCATCGCTGCAACACTGCGCGAAATTCGCAACAGCATGGTCCATTTCAATTGCGGTCTA
>NZ_JBYRFX010000102.1:0-4453 GCF_057815775.1 Inquilinus sp. | reverse complement strand
AATGGCCCGGCGGGCTGGCCTGGCCGGTGGAGACGAGGCGCTCCAGGGTGAAGCCGGCGGCCTGCAGCAGCGGGATGAACTGTTCCTCGGCCGCGTCCTGCGGCAGGGCGTCGAACAAGTTGCCGGCGGCAGGCCTGGTCACGGCTTCCCCGGTCCCAGCTTCAGCCGGGTCGCCGCGGCGGCATAGCCGCCGGCGGCGCCGTCGACGAAGTGGACATGGTCGCTGCGCAGCGCCGACGGGGTGTAGCAGGTCATGATCGCCGAATCCTGGCGGTGCAGGCCGAAGCGGGCGATGCCGGCCTGCTCCGCCGCCAGCAGCCGTGCCTCCAGCCGGTCGGCCAGCGCCGGCGTGCAGTCCAGCGTCATGCGCAGCCCGTCGTCGTATTTGCGGAAATCGGCATTGGCCACCAGCTCGCGCAGATAGCGCTCCGGCCGGAAGCCGCCGATCGAGATGTCGAACCGCATGATCGCCCAGGAGGCGAGGGTCTGCAGCCCCAGCACCGCCTTGCGGCGCAGCACCGATTCACGGGTGCCGCGCGAACTCCGGGCCTCGACATCCAGGCCCGGCGGCGGCCAGCCCATGGCGCGCTTGGGGTTCGAGATCGGGTGCTGCGCCTCGCTCTCCCGCCCGGTCATGCGCAGGATGTCGCCGACCAGCTCCTGGAACGGCGCCTCGCTCTCGGCCACGACGGGGGTGGCGATCAGCGACAGGATCAGGCCGTGACGGGCTGGGAATTCCTGCCACCGGCAGGACAGGCCGGACAGGTCGGGGCGGGTGCCGGGCGGCGCCGGCTCGACCGCATAGGCGCCGGCCTTCAGCTCCTGCCCCGCCCAGGCCAGGCCGCCGCCCATGAACATGGCGTAGCTGACATCGGGGGAGGGGGCGTAGCGGGCGATGCGCACATCCCATCCCGCTGCGCGGATTGCCGCCACCGGCACCAGCGCCACCCGCAGCGCCAGGGCCAGATCATCGCGCACCCAGGCCGCGGTGGCTGCCAGGGCGGTGCGCGCCGTCTCGGCATCCTCGGGCGGCAAGGCGAAGCTGGCGCCGTCGCCGCCGAAGGTGAAGGGAAAGTCGCGCTGGCCCAGCGCGTTCGACACGGCGGCGATCAGCGCGGCACCGGCCACGTTCACGCTCTTGTACTGCCCGGCCTGGATCGCGGCGGTCGAGGCGACGACGTCGGACAGGCCGAGCACCCAGTCGTCCGGCAGCAGCCGGTACAGCGCCGGGTCGGTCAGCCGGGCGAAGCCGTCGAACACCGGGATCTGGGCATAGAAATCGTCGAGTCCGTCGGCCATAGGGCGCATTCTCGCCGATCCCGGGCGGATCGCAAAGGTCGCCGCCGCCACCCGCGGCCGAAAGCCGCCCGCCTGGTCGCGGGCTTGATCCGGGATCCGGCCGAATGGAATGGTGACCGCCATGCAGCAATCCCTCCACACGCTCGAGATCGCCACCCGCGGCAAGGGGCTGGTCGAGATCACGGCTCCGGTGCGGCGCTGGGTCGAGGCGCAGGCGATCACCACCGGCCTGCTGACGCTGTTCTGCCGGCACACCTCGGCCTCGCTGCTGATCCAGGAAAACGCCGACCCGGATGTGCGGGCGGATCTGGCGACGTTCTTCGAGGACATCGCGCCGGAAGAGCCGGGCCGCTACATCCATGACGCCGAAGGGCCGGACGACATGCCGGCGCATATCCGCACGGCGCTGACCCAGATTCAGCTGTCGATCCCGGTCGCGGCAGGGCGCATGGTGCTCGGCACCTGGCAGGGGCTCTATCTGTTCGAGCATCGCAGCCGGCCGCACCGGCGTGAGGTCGTGCTGTATCTCCTCGGGAAGTAGCGGCCGGCGTTACGCCTGAGCGATCGCCGCCACGAACCGGTCGATCTCGGCGTCCGTGTTGTAGTAGTGCGGCGAGGCCCGCAGCATGGCGTCCAGGCCGCGGTCGGTCATGTCGAACATGGTCGAGCGGCGGCGGGTGACGCTGGTGTTGATGCCGGCTTCGCGCAGGCGCTGGTGCAGGGCGTCGGCCGGCTCGTCCGCCTTGGTGAAGCTGACGATGGCCGAGCGTTCGGCGCCCTTGTCGCGCACCGTGACGCCGGGCAGGGCCGACAGCCCGTCCCGCAGCCGGGCGGCCAGCGCCCGGGCGCGGTCGCGGATGGCGTCGAGGCCGAGATCGAGGGCGTAGTCGACCGCGGCGCCCATACCGAGAATGCCGGTGAAGTTGCGCTCGAAATTCTCGAACCGCCGGGCATCGGGGCGGACGACATAGCGGTCGGGCGCCACCATCTCGGCCGCATAGAGGTCGAGGAAGGGCGGGTCGATCCGCTCTAGCATCGACTGCCGGACATAGAGGAAGCCGACCGCGCGCGGGCCGCGCAGGAACTTCCGCGCCGTGGCCGACAGCATGTCGCAGCCGATCGCCTCGACATCGACCGGCATCTGGCCGACCGATTGGCAGGCGTCCAGCAGATAGGGAATGTTATGCGCGCGTGCGATTTGTCCGATCGCCGCCGCCGGATTGACCAGCCCGCCATTGGTCGGGACATGGGTGACGGCGATCAGCCGGACGGGGCCGCGGCCGGTTGCTGTCACGGCCCGTTCCAGCGCCACCACGTCCAGCTGGCCGGTCTCGTCGTCCGGGATGGTCTCGACCACCGCGCCGGTCCGCTGCGCCACCTGCAGATAAGAGATGGTGTTGGACGCGTATTCGGCCTTGGCGGTCAGGATCCGGTCGCCGGGCTCGAAGGCCAGGCCGTAGAACACCATGTCCCAGGCCCGGGTGGCGTTCTCCATCATCGCGATCTCGGCCGGGTCGGCGCCGATCAGCCGGGCGATCGAGCGATAAGCGCCCTCCAGCCGCGGCTCGGCCGCGTTCGCCGCGGCATAGCCGCCGATCTCCGCCTCCAGCCTGAGATGGTCCAGCATCGCATCCAGCACCGGCCGCGGTGGCAGGGCCGAGCCGGCATTGTCGAGATGCAGCACCCGGGCGCAGCCCGGCGTGTCGGCGCGCAGCCGGTCGAGGTCGAAAGTCACGGCGGCCTCCAGGTCAGGGGCCCTCGGTCAGGTCAGGCCGAGCACGGAGCGCAGGCCGAGGAAGGCCGGCAGCGGGTGGGTGACGAGATAGGTCGGGATGCCGGCGACGAAGGGGTGCATCCGGCCCTTGGCCTCGAACCGGGTGCGGAACAGGTCGCCATCGAACAGGTCGCCCAGCTTCGGCACCACGCCGCCGGCGATGTGGACGCCGCCGCGCGACCCCAGGGTCAGCGCCAGGTTGCCGGCCACCGTGCCCAGCATCGAGGCGAAGACCTTCACCGCTTCGCCGCAATGCGGATCGCCGGTGCGGGCGCCGTCGGTGACCGCGGCGGCGTCGCGCGACACCGGGTCGATGCCATCGAGCTGCGACAGCGTCTCGTACAGGTTGGTCAGCCCCATGCCGGACAGCACGCGCTCGGCCGAGACGTGCTGGAAGCGGTGGCGCAGCCGGTCCAGCACCGCGGCCTCGCGCTCGCTCGCCGCCGCCATGGTGACGTGCCCGCCCTCGCCAGCCAGCGCGGCCCAGCGGCCGCCATTCGGCACCAGGCCGGAAACGCCGAGGCCGGTGCCGGGCCCCAGTACCCCGATCGGCTCGTCGGCGACCGGCGCGCCGCCGCCGATCTGCCTGCGGTCGGCCTCGGCCAGATGCGGCACGGCCAGGGCCACTGCGGTGAAGTCGTTGATCACCTCCAGCCGCTCCAGCCCCAGATCCTTCTGCAGCGCCGCGATCGAGAACGACCAAGTGGCGTTGGTCAGCGACACCTGGTCGCCGGTGACCGGGCTGGCGACGTCGAATGCTCCCAGCCGCGGTGCGGTTACGGGCTTGACCATGTCGAGATAGGCATGAGCTGCCTCCGCCAGACTGGGATAGTCGGCGGCGTGCAGGATCTTGGCGTCGCGCGTACCGCTGTTGTCGGCCAGGGCGAAGCGGGCGTTGGTGCCGCCGATATCGGCGATGAGGGCGAGGGACTCGGGCATGACCGGCCGGCTGTTCTGGGGGATGGCCCGGCATGCTTCCCCCATGCGGGCGCCCGGGGCAAGCCCGAAGCGACAGAGGGGGATCCGACGAGTCTGATCGGCCGCGGCCGCCGGGCCGGGCGTCGTTTTGTGCGCCGCAGCATCAATTTAGTGCTAACTGCACATATCTTAGGCACGAATGGCACTTAAGCGATTGTTACAGAAGGGTAATTCATTTTCCGCTTGATTTGTCCGGCGAACCACTTAAATTGTGCATTGCGACATGCGGCTTTGCCGCTGTCGTAACGCACTTCTTGGGCGTTTCCTCCCTAAACTCGGGCCGCAGTTCGCTGCGGCCCTTTTTCTTTGTCCGGTTGCCGGGCGATCCCGGCGCGACTGCCGGTTCCCGAAGATCCGGTTGGGCCGTAACACGGGGCCCCGGCTCGCAGCGCCGCTCCGGTC
>NZ_JBYRFX010000101.1:0-7802 GCF_057815775.1 Inquilinus sp. | reverse complement strand
GCCCCGACCAGGGCACCCATACCCGCTGAATTGCCGACATTGCCGTGGAGCAGGGCGGCGCCGCCTCCCCCGAGGCTCGCCCCTGTCGTCGTTGCCGCCACAACGGCTAGGCCGCCATTCCGGTACGCCCCCGACAGCCCTGCCACGACCTGATTCTGGCACGCCTTCAAGTCCGCCTCATAGCGAGCGCCACCATCACGGGAGGCTGCAGGGTCGATGTCGGGCCGGTAATGGTAGACGCTGCACGCAGAAAGAAGAGCCGACACGATCGCGATCGGCGCGATCGGGCTGAAGCCCGGGAATAGCGCGGCGCAGACCCGTTGCGAGACAATTCGACCCTGCCGTCGCACGATATCCCCCGAAAAGTGTCAGCATCCATATGCCATAAATTGAGCAATTTCTCCATATTCAATTTAACTGAAGCGCACAAGCCTGCAGGACACAATTGCGATCGCTTCTTAATTGCGCTAGCCATTGCGGATGAATGTTGGCCGACAGATGGGCTGGGCGGAGCCGCGACGCGCCGATCCGGTCTTCAGCCGGGCAGAACCGGCATGATCGAGATCCTGCGCCCGATCTTCACCGGCGACCTGGCCCATTGCGCCGATGCCATGGTGCTGCCGGACGACGAACGCCCGGCGCTGCCCGGGCGGAGCCTGCTCGATCCGGCGACGATCGACAGCGTTCTCGATGTCTATGCGGCCCGATATCCGGGCGCCGATCGACGGGCCGTCGCATCGTTCTGGTCGCAATGGTATTTCGCCCGGCTGTTGCCGCCGGTCATGGCGGCCAGCCTGCTGCTGGGCCGCAGCTTCCCGGTCGCCCTGTCGGAGATCGCGGTGATCCTGGCGCCGGAGGGGCACCCGATCGCCTTCCGCATCGCCGATGACGGAAGGCCGGCCGCGGAAGCCGACGCCTTCGATCGCTTCGACCGGCTGCTGCGCGACCACATCGAGCCCTTCATCGCCGCCTGGGCCGTCCACACCCGCGTGGCGCCGCGCCTGTACTGGAGCAATGCGGCGGTTTATCTCGACTGGATCCTGGGCGAAATCGCGGTCCACCCGCTGGCGGACCCGCCGCTGATGGCGGAGGCCGCCGGGCTGGTCCGCAGCCGGGAACGGCCGGACGGCAGGCCCAATCCGCTGTTCGAGCCGATCCACGATGTCGAGGCAGAGGGCGAGGTGCAGCGCTGGCGCCGGCTGTGCTGCCTGCGCTACCGCCTGCCGGAGGTCGCCGAATGCGGCACCTGCCCGCACCTGCGGGCGCGTCTGCGGAAAGCGGCGGCCTGATCCGGCCGCTTGGAAAGGTGCTTGAATAAGACTACAGTCCACGACCAACAGAAGCTGGATCCCTGGCGTGGACGAACCCCTCTCGCATCCGATGACCGGCGGCATGGGCCAGCTGGCCATCCGCATCCGGCTGGCCCGGCAGCTGCGCAGCCTGACCTTGAAGCAGCTGGCCGACAAGGTCGGCTGTTCGGAAAGCCTGCTGTCGAAGTTCGAGAACGGCCGCAACGTGCCGTCCCTGCCGATGCTGCACCGGATGGCCCAGGTGCTGGAGACCAATATCGGCTGGATGTTCGAGGACACGCCGGCGGATGAGGGCATCGTCTTCCGCGCCGGCGCCCGCCCCATGATCACGCTGGACCCGCTGCGCCGGGGCGAGGGCATCTCGCTGGAACGGGTCATCCCCTACAGCGCCGGCCACCTGCTGCAATGCAACATCCATCACATCGAGGTCGGCGGCCGCAGCGCCGGGCCGATCGAACATGACGGCGAGGAGGTCGGCTACGTCCTGGCAGGCCGGGTCGAGCTGGAGATCGAGGGCAAGCCTTACCAGCTCGCGAAAGGGGACAGCTTCGTCTTCGCCTCCCGCCTGCCGCATGGCTATCGCAACGCGGGCGACGAGCCGGCCAGCATCTTCTGGGTCAACACGCCGCCGACCTTCTGATCCGGGAGCGCCATTCAAGTAACTTGACTAATAATCCATTGTCTTGAATTCTGCGCCACGACCACGGGACATCAGAAGCCCAAGGATCGACGGACTGCCCGCCGCCATCGCGGCCGGGGACAAACAGGCAGGAGGCTACAATGACGGGATTCCGATTCCATCGGCTTGGCGCGCTTTTGGCCGGTGTGGCGGTGATGGCCGCCGCATCGCAGGCGCAGGCCCAGACGATCGCGCTGGTGACGATCAACCAGCAGGCACTGTTCTTCAACCAGATCAATGACGGTGCCCAGAAGGCCGCGGATGCGGCGGGCGCGAAGCTGGTGATCTTCAACGCCAACAATGTGCCGAGCGCGCAGAACGACGCGATCGAGACCTACATCACCCAGAAGGTCGACGGCATCGTCCTGGTGGCGATCGACGTCAACGGCGTGAAGCCGGCGATCACCGCCGCCAAGCAGGCCGGCATCCCGGTGATCGCGGTCGACGCCCAGATCCCGGATGGCGACAACACCGCCTTCGTCGGCGTCGACAACCAGAAGGCCGGCGAGGAGATCGGCAAGCACACCGCCGATTACGTGAAGGCGTCGATGGGCGGCAGCGCCAAGCTCGGCGTCATCGGCGCGCTGAACTCCTTCATCCAGAACCAGCGGCTCGACGGCTTCAAGAAGGCGCTCGGCGCCTCGGGCGTCAAGGTCGACATCGTCGACACGGTCGATGGCCAGAACGTCCAGGACGTGGCGCTGACCGCGTCCGAGAACCTGATGACCGCCAACCCCGGCATGACTGCGCTGTACGCCACCGGTGAGCCGGCGCTGATCGGCGCGGTCTCCGCCGTCACCAGCCAGGGCCGGACCGGCGACATCAAGGTGTTCGGCTGGGACCTGACCGCCCAGGCGATCGAGGGCATCGATGCCGGCTGGGTCGCCGCCGTGGTGCAGCAGGACCCGGCGACCGAGGGCAAGGTCGCGGTCGAGACCATCCTGAAGCTGAAGAAGGGTGAGACGGTGCCGCCGGTGATCAACGTGCCGGTCACGATCGTCACCAAGGCCAACGTCGACCAGTTCCGCAGCCTGTTCAAGTGATGCGTCCGGGCCTCCCCGTCAGCGGGAGGCCCCTGCGACCAGAGATGGAGGGACCGTTGGACGACAGACCCGTCCGCGTCCGCATGAGCGGTATCGGCAAGCGCTACGGCGCCATCCAGACGCTCGACAATGTCGAACTGACCCTGCGCCGCGGCGAGGTGCTGGGGCTGGTCGGCGACAACGGCGCCGGCAAGTCGACGCTGAGCAAGGTGCTGTCCGGTGCGGTGATCCCCGACACCGGCACGATCGAGATCGACGGGCAGGAGGTGCGGTTCCAGAGCCCGGCCGACGCCCGCCGGCACCATGTCGAGATGGTCTACCAGGACCTGTCGCTGTGCGACACGGTCGACGTCGCCGGCAACCTGTTCCTGGGCCGGGAACCGCGGCGCCGCGTGCTCGGCCTGCCCTTCCTCGACAAGGGCCGGATGCATGGCGAAGCCCGGCGGATGCTGGACGGGCTGGGCATCCGCATTTCCAACACCTGGCTCAAGGTCGAGAACCTGTCGGGCGGCCAGCGCCAGAGCATCGCAATCGGTCGCGCCGCCTCGTTCCAGCCTTCGGTCCTGATCATGGACGAGCCGACCGCGGCCCTGGCGGTGGCGGAGGTCGAGGCGGTGCTGGAGCTGATCCGCACGGTCAGCGCCCAGGGCGTCAGCGTCATCCTGATCACCCACCGGCTGCAGGACCTGTTCCTGGTCTGCGACCGCATCCAGGTGATGTATGAGGGCCGCAACATCGCCGAGCGGCAGATCGCGGACACCAATATCGAAGAGGTCGTCAACCTGATCGTCGGCCGCAAATTCGCCGCCCGCTCGGCCCGCATGGCCGAGGGTGCGGAGGCACGGGCATGAGCGCCACGGGGAACACCGCGATGACCGAGGATCATTCCCATCGCCCCGCAGGCGCCGCCGGCAAGGCCGACCGGCCGCCGGGGCTGCGCCACCAGGTGATGGCGAATGGCGGCGTCGCCAGCATCTTCATCTTCTTCCTGGCCGTCTGCATCCTGTTCGGCGCGGTCACCGACAGCTTCCTGACCCAGGCCAACATCCTGAACATCCTGCGGCAGAGCGCGCCGCTGCTGATCGTCGCCACGGCGATGACCTTCGTCATCACCACCGGCGGCATCGACCTGTCGGTCGGCTCGATGCTCGGCCTGATCGGCGCCCTGTCGGCGGTGGTGCTGCAGGCGGGCGTGCCCTGGCCGGTGGCGCTGGTCGGGCTGGTGCTGCTGGGCGCCCTGATCGGCGCTGTGCAGGGCTTCTTCATCGCCTATGAGGGCATTCCCGCCTTCATCGTCACCCTGGCCGGCCTGGGCATCATCCGCGGCGTGGCGCTGCTGATCACCCAGGGCTATTCGATCCCGATCGAGGCGACCAGCCCATTCGTCACCATCGGCCGCGGCTGGGTGGCGGGGCTGCCACTGCCGGCGATCATCGCCGTGCTGGTGCTGGCCCTGGGCATCCTGATCTTCACCCAGACCCGCCTCGGCCGCTATGTCACCGGCATCGGCGCCAATGCCGAGGCGGTGCGCCGCGCCGGCGTCAACATCCGGCGGACGACGCTGTTCGTCTACGTCCTGTCCGGCGCCGCCGCGGCCCTGGCCGCCGTGGTCATCGCCGCCCGGCTGGGCAGCGGTTCGGCCAATGCCGGCATGGGGTTCGAGCTCGACGTCATCGCCGCGGTGGTGCTGGGCGGCACCAGCCTGTTCGGCGGCCGCGGCACCATGATCGGCACCGTGCTGGGCGCCCTGACCGTCGCCGTGATCGGCAATGGCCTGATCCTGGCGCACATGTCGCCGTTCCTCACCCCGATCATCACAGGCGTGATCATCCTGATCGCGATCTGGCTGAACTTCCGGATCTTCCGGACCACGACCCGCCGCTGAGGCCCGCCATGACGACACTTCCCCCCATCGGCGTCCAGTCCGGCCAGGTGATGACCGTGCTGGGGCCGATCCCGGTCGCGGCCATGGGCGTGACCCTGATGCACGAGCACATCCTGCTCGACACCTCCAGCTGGTGGCGGCGGCCGTGCTGCGCCAGCCACATCGCCCTGGCCGAAAAGCCGATCGATATCACGATGATCGGCGAGCTACGGATGAACCCGTTCCTGAACCGGGACAACTGCTTCCTGCTGGACACCGATCTGGCGGTGGAGGAGCTGGGCAAGTTCGCCGAGCTGGGCGGCGCCACCGTGGTCGACCCGACCTGCCTGGGCATCGGTCGCGACCCGGAGGCGCTGCAGCGCATCAGCCGCCGCACCGGGCTGAACATCGTCATGGGCGCGGGCTATTACCTCGGCCAGTCGCACCCCGAGGAGGTGCAGGCCATGGACGCCGACACCATCGCCGAGCGGATCGTGCGCGATGTCGGCGGGGCGCCGCCGCCCGAGGATGACGACGGCCCGGTGATCCATGCCGGGCTGATCGGCGAGATCGGCGTCAGCAAGGATTTCACCGCCCAGGAGGAAAAGTCGCTGCGCGGCGCCGCCCGCGCCTCGCGCCGCACCGGCGTGCCGCTGTCGATCCACCTGCCGGGCTGGGAACGGCTGGCGCATCGCGTGCTGGATGTGATCGAGGAAGAGGGCGCGGACCTGCGGCACACCGTGCTGTGCCACATGAACCCGAGCCACGCCGACCTGCCCTACCAGCGGGCGCTGGCCGATCGCGGCGCCTTCCTGGAATACGATATGATCGGCATGGACTATTACTACGCCGATCAGAAGGCGCAGTCGCCGAGCGACGAGGAGAATGCGCGGGCGATCGTCAGCCTGATCGAGTCCGGCCATGAGGACCGGCTGCTGCTGTCGCAGGACGTGTTCCTGAAGATGATGCTGACCCGCTATGGCGGCTTCGGCTACGGCTACATCCTGAAGCATTTCGTGCCGCGGCTGCGCCGGCACGGCGTCGACCGCGCCACCATCGACCGGCTGCTGATCGACAACCCCCGGCGCGTCTTCTCCGCCGCCCACAACACCGCAACCGAGGCCTGAGACATGGCGAAGCACAAGATCCTGCTGGCGGGTGAATCCTGGGTGTCGACCGCGACCCACATCAAGGGGTTCGACCAGTTCCCGACCGTGACCTACCACCAGGGCGCCGAGCCGCTGCTGGAGGCGCTGAAGGACTCGCCCTTCGACATCCACTACATGCCGGCGCATGTGGCGCAGCGCGAGTTCCCGCAGACGATCGAGGGCCTGCAGGCCTATGACGCGGTGATCCTGTCCGACATCGGCGCCAACACGCTGCTGCTGCACCCGGACACCTGGGTCCACAGCAAGCGCACGCCGAACCGGCTGAAACTGCTGCGCGAGTACGTCCGCGGCGGCGGGGCGCTGCTGATGTTCGGCGGCTATTACAGCTTCCAGGGTATCAATGGCGGCGCCCGCTTCCACAAGACCGCGGTCGAGGAGATCCTGCCGGTCGAGATCCTGCCGGTCGACGACCGGGTCGAGGTGCCGGAAGGCTTCGACCCGAGGCTGGTGGCCGAGCACCCGATCCTCGCCGGGCTGCCGGGCCCCTGGCCGGCGCTGCTCGGCTTCAACGAGGTCAAGCCCAAGCCCGGCGCCCAGGTGCTGGCCACGGTCGGCGCGGACTATGGCGACCTGCCGCTGCTGGTGGTCGGCGAATACGGCCAGGGCCGCACCCTGGCCTGGACCTCCGACATCGGCCCGCATTGGCTGCGCCGGACTTCGCGGCCTGGGAGGGCTATGGCCGCCTGTGGTCCCAGGCCCTGTCCTGGGCGATCCGGAAGGCATGAGCGAACCCGCATGACCGTCCATGTCGTCGGCAATGCCTGCCTGGATTCGATCTACCGGCTGCACCGCTTCCCGGAACCGGGGGAGACGATCGTCGCCGCCGGGATGGCGGAGGATCTCGGCGGCAAGGGCGCCAACCAGGCCGTCGCCGCCGCCCGAATCGGCGCCCGGGTCCGGTTGCTGGCCGCGATCGGCCGCGATCAGCCGGGCGAGGCGCTGGCCGAGCGGCTGGCGGCGGAAGGCGTCGACACCGGTGGCCTGGTCCGGGTCGACAGCCCGACCGACCGGTCGATCATCCAGGTCGACGCGTCGGCCGAGAACGCGATCATCAGCGTCACCGGCTGCGCCGACCGCTTCGCGCCGCCGCAGGGCACCGATCTCGACACCGCGCTGGCGCCGGGCGACCTGCTGCTGATGCAGGGCAACCTGCGCATCACCGCGGTGCGCGACTGCTTCACCCTGGCCCGCAAGCGCGGCGTCCGCACCGTGCTCAACCCCTCGCCGATCCGCGAGCCCTATGGCGTGGTGCTGCCGCTGACCGACCTGCTGATCGTCAATGAGGGTGAGGCCTGCCGCCTGGGCAGCAACCCCGATCCGCACCGGGCCGCGGCCACGCTGCTGCGCCACGGCGTGTCGATGGTGGTCGTGACCCTCGGCGCCGGCGGCGCGTCGCTGGTGACGACCAGCGAGCGCACGGATTATCCGGCCCCGACCGTCGTCGCGGTCGACACCGCCGGCGCCGGCGACCTGCTGTGCGGCGTGCTGGTCGGGCTGCTCGACCGCGGCGTCGCGATCCAGGCCGCCTTGCCCGCCGCGGTGCGCATCGCCGCCATCGGCGTGACCCGGCCGGGCGTCTTGTCTTCCTTCCCCGATCGGGCCGAGATCGCAGCGATCCTGCCCGCATCCCTGGCCCAAGGAGGGGCCGAGCGATGACCGAGACCAAAGCCGTCGCCAATTCCCGCGGCCATGCGATCAAAGACATCTTCGGCCGGACCAAGGCGGTGATCGGCGTCG
>NZ_JBYRFX010000100.1:0-12171 GCF_057815775.1 Inquilinus sp. | reverse complement strand
TCCGCCCCCGCCCCGCCCGTGAGGACGTCGTTGCTGTCGACGCCATAGAGCGTGTCATTGCCGCCGCCACCATCAAGGATATTGGCGTCGCTGCTGCCGATCAGGGTGTCATTGGCGGCGCTGCCGGTCAGGTTCTCGATGAACTCCAGCGTGTCGCCCTGGGCGTTGCCGCCAATGCCCAGGCCGGTGGCGAGGTTGACCGTCACGCCGGCCGTGCTCTCGCTGTAGGTCGCGGTGTCGTTGCCGCCCTGGCCGTCGATATCGTCCGCCCCTGCGCCGCCACGCAGGATGTCATCGCCGTCGTAGCCGGTGAGCGCGTCGGCACCGGCGCCGCCGTCGAGCACATCGTTGCCGACGCCGCCATCCAGCGAGTCATTGCCCGCGCCGCCGGACAGTGTGTCGTTCTGGTCGAGGCCGCCGAGATTGTCGTCGCCATTGCTGCCATAGAGCACGTCATTGCCGGAATAACCGACCAGCATGTCGTTGCCGTCCATGCCGGAGATGACGTCATTGCCCTCGTCGCCCCAGATGTAGTTGGCGATGGCGGAGCCGGTCAGGGTGTCGTTGAACACGGATCCGGAGATGTTCTCGATATCGTTGTGGATGATATCCCCGGTCGCCTCGCCGCCGGACGCCGCCAGAGTGGTCAGGTTGACGGTGACGCCGGCACCGCTGTTGAGGTAGCTGATCTCGTCAATGCCGGCGCCGCCGATCAGCGTGTCGCCGCCTGTACCGCCGATCAGAACGTCATTTCCGGCGCCGCCGCTGAGCAGGTCATTGCCGCCATAGCCCCAGAGCTCGTCGTTCCCGCTGTTGTCCTCGCCGGGGGTAGGGAGCTGATTGTCGTGGTCGTCACCGTCGAAACGCATCGGAATCTCCCGTGAATGGGCAAAGGAGAGGGGCGCCGGCAGGCGGCCCTTGAGGCAAGGGCTCGGCATCGCTCCCGGATCATCGGCTGAACGGCGTGTTGCCGTGCCTGGCCAATCTCACGAAAAAAGAGATGCGGTCCAACCCCCGAAGATTGGGGAGTTGGCAACAACCCTGGAATTGTTAAGACAGGCGGTATCGATCGGAAATTCGACCACGCCAGAGCTTTGCCCGGGCCCGGGCGCCCGACCACCGTCTTGCCGATGACAGCATGACCCCGATAGTCTCTATGGCCGATCCAGGATCTTCATCCTCAATGCTTGCAGGGGTGGGTCGGGGTTGCACCGGCACGACACACCGCCTGGGGCATCACCGGAAAATTCTCATCTTCCTCGGGAATAATCGCACCGGCCCGGCGTCTCTCCGGTCACTGCAATCCGACATTGGGGAGAAAACAACCATGCGCCTCGCCGCATTTTCCGTGATCGCATTCGCCATCGCCGCCGGCCCCGCCTTTGCCGGCCCGGCCGCCGACATGGCCAAGGCCCATATCGACGCCGTCGCCAAGGGCGATGTCGCCGGCATCCTGTCCGGCTATGCCGACACGGCGGCGCTCGCCTGGGTCGGCGGGCCGCTCGACGGCACCTATGCGTCGCCCGCCGCGCTGCGCGACGTCTGGACCAAGTTCTCGCATGCCCAGGGGCCGCAGGTGCTGACCGTGGCCTCGATCACCGAAGCGGCCAACCCCAAGGGCGCGACCGTCACCGCCGATATCGCCCTGGCCGGCAAGAACACGGTGAAGGTGCGCTATGTCCTGGTCTATCGCGGCGACAAGCTGGTCAACGAGATCTGGCAGGTGAATCCGAGCGCCTCCTTCTGACGCGGCATCGGCCGGGTGGCGCACCTGCGCCATCCGGCAGGGCCTTGGACCCGCCCTGCCGATATGGAATTCTCCTCGCTGGCCGGGAGGGGAATTGCATGAAGCGCGTGCTGATCACGGGCATGTCCGGAACCGGAAAATCCGCGGTGATCCGGGAGTTGGGCGTGCGAGGCTACCGGGCGCGCGATCTCGACTCGCCGGAATGGTCGCACTGGGTCGATGCCGATCCGGCCGACGGGCTGACCCCGGCCGAGGGACAGGATTGGGTGTGGCGCGAGGACCGTGTCCGCGCGCTTCTGTCCGGGTCGGAAGACGGAATACTGTTCATCAGCGGCTGTGCCGAGAACATGCTCCGGCTTTACCCCCTGATCGAAACGGTAATCCTGCTTTCAGCACCGATCGACACGATCCTGCAGCGGCTCAGCGCCCGATCCGCGGACGGCTATGGCCACACTGCGGAGGAGCGGCGGAAGGTCGGCGAGCTGATCGCGGCGATCGAGCCATTGCTGAGACAGTCCGCCCATCACGAGATCGACACCAACGGGCCGGTCCCGGCAACGGTCGATCTGATTTTGCGACTGGTGTCTGACCCGCCCCATGCTGTTTGAGTTCGCCAAGCTGATGACGCCCCTGGCGATCCCCTGGGACCTGATGGTCGCCGGCCCGGCACAATTCGCCGGCTACGTCCTGCCCTGGGGGCAGATGTCGTTCTGGGCGGCCCACCTGCTGCCCGGCCTGTGACCAAACCGGCGGAGCCTCAGCCGTTCAGCAGCCCCAGCGCCTCGTCCAGCAGCTCCTGCGTCGCCGCGGCGATGACGCGGGGGCCGGACTCGATGGTCAACGGGCGCCCCTCCCAATCCGCGATCACGCCCCCTGCCCCTTCGATCACCGGCGCCAGCGCCATGAAATCATAAGGCTGCAGCGAGGCCTCGATCACCAGGTCGCAATGGCCGGAGGCCAGCAGCCCGTAGGGATAGCAGTCGCCGCCGAAGCGCCGGAACGCCGCCTTGCGGCTGAGCGCGTCGTAGCGCGGCCAGGTCGCCGCATCGAAGAAATCGGGCGAGGTGGTGTACAGCCGCGCCTCGGCCAGGCTGCGGCAGAAGCTGACCCGGGCCGGCGCGTCGCCGAAGCGCGTGCCGGCCGCGGTGCCGGTCCAACGCTCGCCGGTTGCCGGCACGTCGATCACGCCCAGCACCGGCCGCCCCTCGTCCGCCAGCGCGATCAGCGTGCCGAACAGCGGCAGGCCGGTGATGAAGCTCTTGGTGCCGTCGATCGGGTCGATGACCCAGGTGTAGCGGCCGGAGCCTTCGCGGCCCCGCTCCTCCCCCAGGATCGCATGGCCGGGATAGGCGGCGCGGATCAGGCGGCGCAATTCGTCCTCGATCGCCCGGTCGGCGATGGTGACCGGGCTTTCGTCGCCCTTGCGCTCAATGTCGAGCGGCGTGCGGAACCAGTGCAGCGCGATCGGCCGGGCGGCGTCCGCCAGCCCTGCCGCGAAGCGCGCCGCAGCGCCGAGATCGATGGTGTCCGGCATCCGACCCTCCCCATTCCAATGGCTCCGCGGATAGGCCCGGCGACCAAGCCTGTCAATCCGCCCTGCGGACTCTTCGGCTCTGTATGCGGCACCCGGCCATGCGCCCGGCGCCGTGCGCGCCATGCCCGGATCGCTCTTGGGAAATCCGCGGGGATGGCCGCAAGATGCGCGCCGCGGATTTGACCCCTCGGGATGACCGAATGACCAAGATTCTGAAGACGATCACGCCGGTGAACGGCAGCATCTATGTCGAGCGACCACTGGCGACCGAGGCGGAGGCCGAGACGACGCTGGCCCGGGCCCGGGCGGCCCAGACGGAATGGCGGCGCGTGCCGCTGCCGGAACGGGCGCGGCTGCTGTCGGCCGCGGTCGACGCCTTCATCGCCGCCGGGCCGGAGATCGCAAGCGAGATCACCTGGCAGATGGGCCGGCCGATCCGCTACACCCCCGGCGAAGTCCGCGGCTTCGAGGAGCGGTCGCGCTATATGATCGGCGTGGCCGAGCAGGCGCTGGCCGACATCGATGTCGGGCCGAAGGAAGGCTTCCGCCGCTTCATCCGGCGCGATCCGCTCGGCACCGTCTTCGTGGTCGCCCCCTGGAACTACCCGTACCTGACCGCGGTCAATGCGGTGCTGCCGGCGCTGCTGGCCGGCAATGCGGTGATCCTGAAGCATTCGCACCAGACCCCGCTCTGTGCCGAGCGCTTCGCCGCGGCACTGTCCGGCCTGCCGGTCGGCGTGTTCCAGCACATCCATGCCGACCATGAGACCACGGCGAAGATGATCGGCAGCGGCGCAGTCGATTTCGTCGCCTTCACCGGGTCTGTCCCCGGCGGCCGCGCGGTCGAGGAAGCCGCGGTCGGCCGCTTCATCGGCGTCGGGCTTGAGCTGGGCGGCAGGGATCCGGGCTATGTCCGTGCCGATGCCGACCTGACGCATGCGATCGAGACCCTGGTCGACGGCGCCTTCTTCAACTCCGGCCAGTCCTGCTGCGGCATCGAGCGGATCTATGTCCATGATGCGGTCTATGACGCCTTCGTCGAGGGCGCGGTCGAGCTGACCCGGCAATATGTCCTGGGCGACCCGACCGACGAGGCGACAACGATGGGGCCGATGGTGCGGGCCACGGCCGCCGATTTCGTGCGCGACCAGACCGCCGAGGCGGTGCGCCAGGGTGCCCACGCGCTGATCGACGCCAAGGGCTTCGCCGCCGATGCGGCCGGCACGCCCTATCTGGCGCCGCAGATCCTGACCGGCGTCGACCATTCGATGCGGGTGATGTCGGAGGAGAGCTTCGGTCCCGTCGTCGGCATCATGAAGGTGACGTCGGACGAGGAGGCGGTTCGGCTGATGAACGACAGCCCCTACGGCCTGACCGCGTCGGTGTTCACCCGCGACGTCGATGCCGCCCTGGCGATCGGCGACCAGGTCGCGACCGGCACCTGGTTCCTGAACCGCTGCGACTATCTCGACCCGGCGCTGGCCTGGACCGGGGTGAAGGATTCCGGCCGCGGCTGCACCCTCTCGGCGCTCGGCTACGCCGCCCTGACCCGGCCGAAGTCGTTCCACCTGCGGCTGCCGGGCTGAGGGCAGGTTCTTTTTGGCACAGTCATTGCCGGGTCAAGCCCAGCAACGACAATTGGAAAAACCGTCAACCACAGGGCGGATGAAGGCGACGATGCTCAAAGGCAACTGGAACTACCCGACCGCGATGAAGTTCGGCCCCGGCCGGATCAAGGAACTGCCGGATCTGTGCAAGGCCTATGGCCTGAAGAAGCCGCTGTTGGTGACCGACCCCGGCCTGGCCAAGCTGCCGATGATCATCGACGCCGTCGCCGCCAACGAGGCGGCCGGCATCCCGACCGCGGTGTTCAGCGACGTCAAGCCGAACCCGACCGGCAAGAATGTCGCCGACGGCGTCGCGGCCTATCGCGCCGGCGGGCATGACAGCGTCATCGCCTTCGGCGGCGGCAGCCCGCTGGACGCCGGCAAGGCGGTCGCCTTCCATGCCGGCCAGTCTCGCCCGCTGTGGGATTTCGAGGATATCGGCGACTGGTGGACCCGCGCCGACGCATCGAAGATCGCCCCCGTGATCGCGATCCCGACCACGGCCGGCACCGGCTCCGAGGTCGGGCGCGCCGGCGTCATCACCGACGAGGATGCGCATGTGAAGCGCATCATCTTTCATCCGAAGATGCTGCCCGTCGTGGTCATCGCCGACCCGGAGCTGACGGTCGGCCTGCCGGCGAAGGTCACTGCCGCCACCGGCATGGACGCGCTGGCGCATTGCCTGGAGGCGCTGTGCGCCCCCGGCTTCCATCCGATGGCTGACGGCATCGCGCTGGAGGGCATCCGCCTGATCCGCGACTGGCTGCCGGTCGCGGTCAAGGACGGACGCAACATCGAGGCGCGCAGCAACATGCTGGTGGCCGCCAGCATGGGCGCCACCGCCTTCCAGAAGGGGCTGGGATCGATCCACTCGCTCGCCCACCCGCTGGGCGCACTGTACGACGCGCATCACGGCCTGCTGAACGGCATCCTGATGCCCTACTGCATGGTCCACAACCGCGACGCGATCGAGAGCCAGATGGAGCGGCTGGGCCGTTATGTCGGCCTGTCCAAGCCGGGCTTCGACACCGCGCTGATCTGGGTGCTGGATCTGCGCCGCGAGATCGGCATCCCGCACACGCTGAAGGAGATCGGCATCGGCGATAACCGGGCCGAGGAGATCGGCCGGATGGCCGAGGCCGACCCATCGACCGGCAGCAACGCCAAGCCGGTCAACGCCGACGACCTGCGCGCCGTGTTCCTCGACGCGGTCAACGGGCGACTTTAAGCCCGAGCGAAGCCCACCGTATCCGGTCCTTTGGACCGGATACGGCTGCGCCGGATGCCCTTTACTCGTGCGACATTTTGCATTCCGTCGAAATTGACGCATTGAAAATTATTAACCCCATCGCACTGCACAAAAGTCTTACAAGTTGGTCAGGCGCCGGGGGCGGGATGGGCCTTTCCGGTGTGTTCCGGTTGCGGGAATCAGACCATGAAGCGCTCGGTTTTGGGGGTCGTCGCGGTCCTCGGCATTGCCATTGGTGCTGTCGCGTGGCAGCGGTTCGGCAATGCGGACGCGATCGAGCGCAGCGGCCAGACGGCGGCTGAGGGCGGCAGCAATGCGTCGTCCGGTGGCACCTCGAAGGCCACGGGCGGCCGGGCCATTCCCGTCGTCACCGCCCCGGTCGAACAGAAATCGGTCACCACCAGCATCGACGCGATTGGCACGGTCGAGCCGATCTCCACCGTTCTGGTCACCTCCCGCATCGACAGCCAGGTGATGCAGGTCCATGTCGCCGACGGCCAGACCGTCCAGGCCGGCGACCTGCTGTTCACCCTCGACGACAAGCCGGCCAAGGCCGCCGTCGCCCTGGCCCAGGCCAATCTGGACAAGGACATCGCCGACCGCGACCAGACCGCGGCGGATGTCGAGCGCGACCGGCCGCTGGTCAAGACCGGTGCGGTCTCGCAGCAGGCCTTCGACCTGGCCATGGCGGCGTCCAAGCGGACAGCGGCCAGCGTGGCCGCCGACCAGGCCAATCTCGACCAGGCCCAGCTGACCCTGTCCTACACCCTGGTCAAGGCCCCGATCACCGGCCGCCTCGGCGTCGTGTCGGTCACGGCCGGCAACCTGGTCAAGGCCAACACCACCAACAGCAACGCCAACAGCGGGGCCGTCACCAGCCTGGTCACCATCACCCAGATGACACCGATCCGCATCGCCTTCACGGTGCCGGAGCGGAACCTGGACGCGGTGCGCGAGGCGGTGACCAGCCCGACCCCGCCGCAGGTCGATGCCTTCGACGCCGACGGCAAGCGGCGCATCGCCAGCGGCCGCCTGACCTTCATCGACAGCGGGGTCGACACCCGGTCCGGCACCATCCCGCTGAAGGCGACCTTCGACAACGCCGCCTTCGCGCTGTGGCCGGGGCAGTTCGTCCGCGCCTCGCTGCAGCTCGGCAAGCAGGACGACGCGATCACGGTGCCGACGGTGGCGCTGCAGGCCGGCCAGGATGGCGCCTTCGTCTTCGTGGCGCGGCCGGACGGGACGGCCGAGGTGCGCCCGGTGACGGTGACCCGCACGGTCGGCGATGTCGCCGTGGTCGCCCAGGGGCTGAAGCCAGGCGAGAAGGTGGTGACCGAAGGCCAGCTGCGGCTGATGCAGGGCAGCAAGATCACCGAAAAGGCCGCGGCGGGTGCCACCCCGGCCGCCGCCCCGCATCCGGATGGCATGGCCTCGGCCGCCAAACCGACCTGACCACGGCTTCGGAGAAACGGCCATGAACCTGTCCGAGCTGTGCATCCGCCGTCCCGTCATGACGACCCTGCTGACGGCGGCCATGGTCCTGGCGGGCCTGTTCGCCTTCGGCCAGCTGCCGATCGCGGCCCTGCCCAACACCGATTTCCCCGTCATCAACGTGTCGGCCAGCCTGCCCGGCGCCAGCCCCGACACGATGGCAAGTTCGGTGGCGACGCCGCTGGAGAAGCAGTTCGAGACCATTTCCGGCATCCAGTCGATGAGCGCGACGTCGACCCAGGGGTCGACCACGATCACCCTGGAATTCGACCTGAACCGTGACATCGACGCGGCCGCCGCCGACGTCCAGTCGGCCATCACAGCGGTGCAGCGCAAGCTGCCGCCGGAGATGACGTCGCCGCCGAGCTACCGCAAGGTCAACCCGGCCGACGCCCCGATCCTGCTGCTGTCGATCAGCAGCGACACGCTGCCGCTGTCGACGCTCGACAACTATGCCGAGCAGGTGATCTCGCCCAGCCTGTCGACGCTGACCGGCGTGGCCCAGGTGCAGATCTACGGCGGCCAGAAATACGCCGTCCGCGTCCAGATCGACCCCGACGCGCTGAACCATCGCGGCATCAGCGTCGACGACATCCAGACCGCCGTCGCCGCCGCCAACGTCAACACCCCCGTCGGCACCCTGCAGGGGCCGAAGCAGCAGCTGATCCTGCAGGCCAACACCCAGATGTACGACGCCAAGGCGTTCGCCGACCTGATCATCGCCTCGCCCAATGGCATGCCGGTCCGGCTGGGCGACGTCGCCAAAGTGATCGATTCCGTCGAGAACGACCAGACGGCGAGCTGGTTCGACGGCAACCGGTCGATCGTGCTGGCGGTGCAGCGCCAGCCTGACGCCAACACCGTCGCCGTCGTCGATTCCGTGAAGGAACTGCTGCCGAAATTCTCGGCCGACATGCCGCCCTCGGTTCACATCAACGTGCTGAACGACCGGTCGACCTCGATCCGCCAGGCGGTCACCGACGTGCAGTTCACGCTGCTGCTGACGATCGGGCTGGTGGTCATGGTGATCTTCCTGTTCCTGCGCCGCCTGTCGGCCACGATCATCCCGACGATCACCGTCCCGATCTCGCTCGTGGCCACCGTCGCCGGCATGTATCTGTGCGGCTTCAGCATCGACAATATCTCGCTGCTCGGCCTCACCCTCTCGGTCGGCCTCGTCGTCGACGACGCGATCGTGATGCTGGAGAACGTCGTCCGCTACATCGAAGAGGGCATGAAGCCGTTCGAGGCGGCGCTGAAAGGCAGCCGCGAGATCGGCTTCACCATCCTGTCGATCACCCTGTCGCTGGTCGCCGTGTTCATCCCGGTGCTGCTGATGGGCGGCGTGGTCGGCCGCATCTTCAACGAATTCGCAGTCGTGGTGACGATGTCGATCGCGGCGTCGGCCTTCGTCTCGCTGACGCTGACGCCGATGATGTGCGCGCGCTTCCTGCACACCCATGACGAGGAGAAGCCGGAAGGCCTGATCGGCCGGACGCTGGAGCGCGGCTTCCAGGCCGTCCTCAATGGCTATTCCCGGACGCTGCGCTGGAGCCTGGCGCACCGCCCGGTGATGCTGCTGCTGTTCTTCTGCACCATCGGCGGCACCATGCTGCTGTTCACCCTCATCCCGAAGGGCTTCTTCCCGACCGAGGATCTGAGCCAGCTCTCGGTGACGACCCAGACGCGCCAGGACGTGTCCTTCGATGCGATGATCGGGCTGCAGAGCCAGGTCCGCGACGTGTTCCGCAATTCGCCTTATGTCGACCATGTGGTGTCCAGCATCGGCACCAACGGCTATGGCGGCACGCTGAACTCCGGCCGGCTGTTCGTGCAGTTGAAGCCGAAGGAACAGCGGCCGCCGCTGGACAGCGTGATCACGGATCTGCGGCGCCAGCTGTCGCAGGTGTCCGGCATCGACAGCTACATGGTGCCGGTGCAGAACCTGCGCGTCGGCGGCCGGTCCTCCTCCAGCCAGTACCAGTTCGTGATGCAGGGCCTGAACCAGCAGGAGCTGTATGACTGGGCCGGCCGGATGACGACGGAAATGCGCAAATCCGGCGTGCTGCGGGACGTGGTCAGCGACCTGCAGTTGAACGCGCTGCAGGCGACGCTGAATGTCGACCGGGACAAGGCGGCCCAGCTCGGCGTCACCAGCGACGCGCTGCGCTCGACCCTCTATGGCGGCTTCGGCACCGAGCAGATCTCGACCATCTTCACTTCGGTCGACAGCTACGAGGTGATCCTGGAGGTCGATCCCGATTTCCCCTGGGCCGCGGATTCACTCGACAAGATCTATGTCCGCTCGTCGAACGGTTCCCTCGTCCCGCTCGGCGCCTTCGCCAGCGTGTCGCGCACGGCCGGGCCGCTGTCGGTGAACCAGCAGGGGCAGCTGCCGGCCGTCACCATCTCCTTCAACGTCGCCGAAGGCAAATCGCTCAGCGACGCCACCGGCGATGTCGACCGGATCAAGTCGGAGATCGGCCTGCCGGTGACCATCACCACCGGCTATGCCGGCAACGCCCAGGTGTTCCAGCAGTCGCTGCAGAACCAGGGGATGCTGCTGCTCGGCGCGGTGCTGACGATCTACATCGTGCTGGGCATCCTGTATGAGAGCTTCACCCACCCGCTGGTGATCCTGTCCGGCCTGCCCTCGGCCGCGATCGGCGCGCTGGGCACGCTGATGGTGTTCCGCACCGACCTGTCGGTCATCGCCATCATCGGCGTCCTGATGCTGATCGGCATCGTCAAGAAGAACGCGATCATGATGATCGACTTCGCGCTGAATGCGCAGCGCAACGACGGGCTGTCGGCCCGCGACGCGATCTACCGCGCCTGCACGCTGCGCTTCCGGCCGATCATGATGACCACCATGGCCGCCCTGATGGGCGCGCTGCCGATCGCGGTCGGCCAGGGCGCCAGCGCCGAACTGCGCCAGCCGCTGGGCCTCGCCGTGGTCGGCGGCCTGATCGTGTCGCAGGCCCTGACGCTGTACATCACCCCGGTGCTGTACCTGTATGTCGAGGACCTGACCCACGGCGCCCTGTCGTTCGGTCGCTGGATGCGCCGCGGCGGCAAGCCCGCGCCGTCCGGCGCCGGCCACGCCCCGGCGGAGTGACGCTCAGCCCCCTCTGAACACCGGCCCCAGCGGGCGCAGGCGGACGCCGTCGCGCAGGCGGGTGAAGGGCTGCGCCGCCGGGTCGGCCAGGTTCGGACCCGGCGCCTCGACCACCAGCACTGCCGCGGCGATCGGCTCGAAATCGGCGCGGAAATGGACCGAGCTTTTCAGCGCCAGGATCCGCTGCGCCGCCGGCTCGACCCCGAGATGCCGGAACATCGCCTGGTCGGCCGCCTGCTGCTTGCGGCTGGACACCACGACCCGGACGCCGCCGGAATGGCGCAGCAGCGCCATGGGGCCGAGCTGCATCCGGTTGCCGCCATAGAACGGCCCGGTACCGGTGAAGCGGCCGTCGCCCAGCGCCTCGACCGTCCAATCGCCCTGCAGCGGCTGTTGCCCGCCATAGGCGCTGCCGGCGCCGATGCCGCGCGCCAGCACCGCCCCCTGCCCTGCCGCATGCGCCGCCGCCGCCGTTTCGGCATCGGCCAGCACACCCAGCACCGCCCCCTCCGCCCCGCCGCGGATCAGGGCGTCGAGCAGCACCACGCCGTCGGATTCGGCACCGCCGCCCGGATTGTCCTGGGTGTCGGCCAGGACGACCGGGCGCTGCGCGCCCACCGCCAGACGCTTCGCCTCCGCCACCGCCGCATCGGGCGGCAGCAGTGTCGGCACGAAATTCGGCTCAGCCGCCGTGATCGTACCCATCAGCTCACCCATCGCGGCGGCCAGCACGGCGGCATCGGCGCCATAGCCAACCAGGCTTGGGCCGCAATCGGCGAAGTCTGCCGCCGGGAAGCCCATGGAAAGGCCGAGCGACACGTCGTGCCGGCGCTCGAGATCGGCCAGCAGCGCGTAGAGATCGCGGGCCGGGGCGGTCAGCGTGCATTGCGCGACCAGCGAGATCAGGAACTCCGCCTGCCGGAACGCCTTTGCCGGCCGCCAGCCGGACAGCAGCCGGTCCAGCAGCGCCGCCGCCCGCGCGCCGGTCTCGGCCATGTCGACATGGGGATAGGTGCGGTAGGGCACCAGCACATCGGCCAGATCCACCATCCGCTGCGTGACGTTGGCGTGCAGGTCGAGGCTGACAACCACCGGAATGTCCGGTCCGGCCATGGCGCGGATGCGGGCCAGGATCTCGCCTTCGCCATCCGGGACGCTCTCCGTCACCATGGCGCCGTGCAGGTCGAGATAGATCGCATCGACTGGCCCGGCCGCCCGCAGGTCTTCGACCAGCATCGCCGTGATCCGCTCAAAGGCATCGTCGGTCACCGGCGCCGAGGGTGAGGCCGAGCACCACAGCAGCGGCACGATCGCATGCCCTGCCGCCATGGCGGCATCGATGAAGCCGGCGGCCGGCAGGTTGATCCCGACCAGCGCCGGCAGCAACGCCGGGCCGCGCGACAGGCCGGGCCAGCCATCCGCCAG
>NZ_JBYRFX010000099.1:0-5583 GCF_057815775.1 Inquilinus sp. | reverse complement strand
CGCCGACAACGACGTCACCGGCCGCTCCGCCCGCGCCGCCCGCGCCGCCGGAGCTGTCACCGCCCAGGCCGGTCTGTACATAGCCGCCGAGACCGCCTTGCCCGCCGAGACTGATGGCATAGGCGCCGGGCGAGCTGCCAGCCGCCGTGGTCGCGGTGACGGCATTTGCAGTCGCGCCCGCCAGGATGATGCCGACGGTGCCGGTGACCGCACCGCCACCGCCGCCAACGCCGCCCGTGACGCCTCCGGCGCTGTCGCTGTTCCCTCCACCGGTCCCCCCGACACCCCCTTGGCCCAAGGCCAGGAAACCGGGCAGGTTGTCGCCGGACGGAGTGGAACTCGCGCCCGTGACCGAGACCGTCGGCGCGTTGACCGTTCCTCCAGCGCCGCCCGGGGCGCCGAAGTCCGTCCCGCCCCCCGGTCCCGCGGTGCCGAAAGTGCAGTCGTAATAGATCCCCTGCGGGCAGCTCTGCGCCGCAGCCGTGTCAGGCATGGCCAGCCAGGCCGTGGTGCCGAGCAGCGCGGCGATCAGGCTCCGTCCGGTCGGGATCGGCCAAGTCGGATCGGCCTTCGAGACCTTGGCACCGGAACCGGAACGGAATCCTTGTGTCATCGCAGCCCCCTAAATCTTTAGTCAAATGCCCCAGACGCGTCGCGGCGGGGAACGTCCCCCGCGGAAAATCTGCGATCAAATGCACGTCTTGGAGAAAAGCGTATGGCCATATCGCGATATGCCATAGGTCCAGATGGGACTTATCGATGGGTCCAGATACGATTTGTCGGATGATGTGTATCGGATGGCACGCTCAAGAAAAGTGCAGCCGCCTGAAAAATGTACACGACGACGAGAAACAGATGATCAAATAACCGATAGGATCGAAACAAATGATAAATCCAGATCTCCCACCGATGACCGGATCGATGGCGATATGCCGCGCCAATCTCTTAGAGGCCCAAGAAGATCGAGCCAACGGACGCTCCAGATCACGTGTCGGCCTCTCCACTGCACCGGTGCAGGATCAACAGCGCGACGGCCGCTACGGCGGTAGCGGCGAGGCCAGTCACACGGGATCCCGATCAACCGCGGCAGGTCGGCACCGTGACGGTGGCGTTGCCGGAATACTCCTCTGAAGTTGGCGTTCCCAGGGATCGACGGCGCCCGGCACACAGTCGCCGACCGTAATCGGGGTCGCTACAAGAGTAGGACGTAGGCGTCCGGGATTCATGAACATATTGGCAACAGGCGCGGTGGTGGTTCATGCGGCGTCACGGAGCTCTGGCGTCGTCGCCTTGCGGAGAGGCCGGAAGGCGCCGGGCGGGGGAATGTCCTGCCGACTCCAATCGTATGTGCCGGTGAGGTTGATGTGCTCCCAGATCTGCGGGGAGACGTGGCGCAGGACCTCATTCGGCAGATCGTGCCCCTCGGCGCGCAGCTGGTCGACCACGCGCTCGATATAGGCGGTGTTCCACAGGATGATGGCGCTGACGACGAGATTGAGGGCCGAGGCCCGGAACGCCTGGCTTTCGAAGGCGGCGTCGCGGATCTCGCCACGCTCGTGGAAGAACACCGCCCGGATGAGCTTGTGCCCGGCCTCGCCCTTGTTGAGCCCGGTCCGGCAGCGGGCGCGCAGTGCCGGGCTGGAATACCACTCGATCATGAACAGGGTGCGCTCGATCCGGCCGATCTCGCGCAGCGCCTTGAACAGCAGGTTGGTCTTCGGCATCGCCGCCAGCTTCTTCAGCACCACCGACGGCGCCACGGCACGATCCTCGATCGAGAGGCCGATGCGCAGGATCTCGTGCCAGGCCTCGCGGATCGCGGGCTCGTCGATCCGGCCGCCGACATGCTGACGCAGGATCGCGTCGGCCTCCTGGCCGGCGAAGGTGTACAGGCACCAGTCCTTCAGGTCGCGCAGCCGCGGCACCAGGCGCCGGCCCAGCACGGCGAACAGGCCGAAGACGTGGTCGGAGGCACCTCCGGTGTCGACATAGTGCTCGGCGATGTCGAGCCGGCCCCCATGGCCGTAGATGCCGTCGAGCACATAGGGCGCCTCGCTCTCGGTCACGCCGATCGGCAGGATGTAGAAATGACCGTACTGGTCGGAGACCCAGGTGTAGTGCTTGCCGCCCGGGCCATGGCTGTAGTGGGTGTTGACGTCGCTGCGCTTGCGGGCGCGGCCCGCGGCGGGGAAGAACTGGCCGTCGGAGGAGGAGGTCGTGCCGTCGCCCCAGATGCGGGCATAGGGATGGGCCAGCTGGGTGTCGATGATCCGGGCGACGCCGGCCTTGAACGCCGCGTCATGGGCATGCCACTGGCGGCACCAGCCGATCTGCCGGGCGGTGACGCCGGCGGAGGCCTCGGCCATGCGCGTGGGGCCGAGATTGACGGCGTCGGCGAGGATGCCGGCGTGCATCGCCTGGAGGTTGCGGGGCAGGTCGCCGGTGCGTAGATGGGTAAAGTCCTCGGAGAAGCGGGTCCAGCCATCGACCTCGGCGATCAGTTCTGTGATCCGGACCAGCGGCATCCGGCCGAGGATCAGCCCCTTGGCGGCCTCTACGGCCTTGGGCACGGTCGAGCGATCCGGCGAGACCACCAGCTTGCGGTCGACCAGGCGAACGCCCTTGAGCTTGCCGGCTCGGGCGCGGTTGGCCAGTTGCTGCAGCTTTAGGACGACCTCCTCCCGCTTCTCCGCCAGCCAGGTCACGACATCCTCAGGCACGCCGAGGTGCAAGGTGCCCGCCTCCTTGCGAGCCGCGACGGTGGCTGCCGGCACCAGATCGGCCGACAGCGGTCGGAAGGCCCGGCCACCCTCGACCCAGACATCACCCGAGCGCAGCCGGTCACGCAGCGCAGCCAGGGTGGCGATCTCGTACAGCCTGCGGTCCGGCTTGTCGCCGGCGAACACCGCTTTGCGGATCGGGTCCCGCATATGGCCGACCGGCGGCCTGGCCGGAAGCGTCCGGCTACCATGGCGATAGAGCTGCCGCAGCAGGTCCAGCGCCAGCAGCAGCGGATCGCTCCGCCGGGCCGAGCGGAAGATGACGTCCTCGATCAGCGCCCGGCCGCAGTGCCGGATCCGATCCGACTGCTCCGCGGCCGTGATGAGGGGATCGGGATCATCGGCGCCCTCGAAGCCTTCGAGTTCCGCCTGGGCCTGCATAAGGCGGTGCCACCCGATGCGCTCCTGCAGCAACTCGATCGCGTCGCCGCCGCTGTCGTTGGCCTCGCCCAGAGTGCGCAGGGTATCGCGGAACAGCCCGAGCAGCCGGGCTGCAGCCTTGCGGGTCTCGAGATGCCGTTTGTTGCGGCCCGAGCGGGCACGGGCGAACTGCCGCCCCACCAGCCGGCAGAACATCGTCACCGCCGCATCGGTCAGCCGGGAGCCGAGCTCGATCAGCTGCGCTGCGATCGTGGCGCGGCGGCGTCCGGCATTGAGGTCGGCGGCGAGATGGGCCGGGGTGGCCTGCCCTTCCCGTACCAGCTGGCGCCAGCGGTCGGGATGAATGCGCTCGCGGCGCGCGGGATCGAGGGCGAAGTCGCGCACGAACCGCAGCTGTTCCAGCAGCGCCAGCAGGTTCCCCTTGCCCGGCGCCTCCGGCAGGGCCTTGAGCCAGGCGAAGCGGGTGATCCGCATCTCCGGCTCGACCGTGAGCAACTCGTCGAGCGCGTCCAGACGATCCGGCGTCAGACCGTCAAGCAGCGCCGCCTCCATACGGCGCCGGGCCAGGGCTCGAGCAGCGCGGCCGAGACGGTCGAGCGTGTCGGCCGCCGGTAGCACCGAGCGCCGCTCCCGCAGAGCCGCGATCATGGCTTCGGCGATCGGCTGCCCCTGGTCGGTGGCCTCGGCCGCCTGGAGCGCCGCGGCCAGCGCCGCGCGTCGATCCTCCCGACCTGCCACATGCAGGCCGAGGTGCTGCTGCGCCTCGGCCGCATGCTCGCGCCGCGTCTGGTCCCTCTTGGCGTATTCCGCCAGCACATCGGGAGGGACGTCGATCTGCTCGGCGATGTAGACCACCATCGCGACCGGCAGCACCTCGTCGTAGCGCCACTGGCGGTTCCGGTGCTTCAACAGGCAGATCTGAAGGGCCAAGCCAAGCTGGTTGTGTGGAGCCGTCTTCGCCTGGACGAGATCGAGATCTGCTGGCTCCAAGGTGCAATAGGCGATCAAGACGGCCTCGTCCGCGGCGGCGGCGAGCAACGCCTCCCATCTGTCGGGCTTCAGCATGGAACGCTTGGACATCTCCGACCTCATGACGATTGTGAAGCCGCCATCTTCGAGATCGGCGCCGGGATGTCGACACCCAGAGAGAGCGCTCCCCCTGACGAGAAACAGGTGTTTGCCGTCAGGGACAGCACCACCCTTCGAACTCTCGTCCGAAGCCGGGGTTTGCTCTGCGACAAGCCCTGTCGGATTGATCCACTGTCCGGAAACGTCTCATGAGGGGTTTTCCCAGACATGATGGTCGGCTATACGCGCGTCTCGTCGGCCGACGACCGGCAGTCCGTCGATCTGCAGCGGGATGCTCTCATGACCGCCGGCGTCGATGAGCGCCATCTCCACCAGGACAAGGCGAGCGGCGCGTGCGACGACCGGCCCGGCCTCAAAGCCTGCCTCGCGGGTTTGCGCCAGGGTGACACTCTGGTGGTGTGGAAGCTCGATCGCCTCGGACGGTCGTTTCCCCATCTGCTGAGCATCGTCACCAGCCTGAAGGCCAAGGGCGTCGCCTTCCGTTCGTTGACCGAGCAGATGGACACCACGACGCCACAAGGCGAGTTCCTGTTCTCCGTGTTCGGAGCGCTGGCACAGTACGAGCGTGGTCTGACAAAGGAGCGGGTTCTCGCCGGCCTGGCCGCTGCCCGGCACCGAGGCCGCAAGGGCGGACGACCACTGACGATCGATCCGGAAAAGCTGGAGCAGATCATCACCGCCCTTGATGGCGGCACCAGCAAAGCCTCCGTTTGCCGTACCTTCAGCTCGCCCGGTCAAACCTGCTCGATAAGCTGCCCCGCGCCGGTTGGCTCGGCCCAGCCGTTCGTCTTCACGGCACCGCCGATCCTCTCCGCGAGCTCCATATCACACCACGCTGATCTCACGTCCGGCGTATGTTGCCAATATGTTCATGGATTTCGGACGCCTACGTCCTACTCTTGTAGGTCCCCCTCAAGGACGAACAACCCACCATTTGCGAACACCCTTTCCGACGGCCAGGCGCCGCCGGAGCGAATGTGCGACGGACTTCACCCCACCGTGCCGATCACGGTCAGACAGTCGCCCGCCTTGACCAGGCCGGGGAAGTGCCGGGCGGCGAGGATGCCGTCCAGCGCCGCCCGGTACTCGGCCGGGGGCCCGCCGGTGCGGTCGACCGGATGGATCCGGGCGATGACGTCGCCCCGGCGCACAGGGTCGCCGAGATCGACGCAGGTCTCAGCCATGCCGTCCTGCTCGGCGAAGCGAAAGCAATCCGACGACGGCATGTCGAGCCAGCGGCTGGGCGCCGGCTCTACCGCCTCCGCCAGGATGCCGGCGTGGCGCAGCAGATTGCGCACGCCGCGTTTGGCGATGCCGGCGGTGCGCGCGGTGG
>NZ_JBYRFX010000098.1:0-8874 GCF_057815775.1 Inquilinus sp. | reverse complement strand
TCGATGTCGTCGTGATCGAACCCGGCGCGATCCGCACCGAATGGGGCGGTATCGCCCATGAGAGCATGCTGCGCATGTCCGGCGACACGGCCTACGGTCCCTATGCCCGCCGCCACGCCGCGATGTTCGAGGGGGTGGCGGCCTCGCGCATGCCGTCCCCGCCCGAGATGGTGGCCGAGACCATCGGCCGCGCGGTGGCGGCCCGGCGGCCGCGCACGCGCTACCCGACCGGCGGTGGCGCGAAGGTGATCCTATTCATCCAGCGCTTCCTGACTGACCGCATGGCCGATCGGCTGATGTGGCGGATGTCGCAGCGGGCGCGGTGACGGGACGCCGCTGTCGCCACTGACGGCGTCCCTGGCGGGCGCCGGTCGCCGTGATAGAGTTCCGCCAACGGCCAGGGGCCTGATTCCCGGATGGTGGGGCGAACATGACCAGCCAGATCGTCGCCAGCATTCTGGTGGGGCTCTGCCTCATCGATTGGCGACTGATGCATGGCCGCCCGGTCTGGATGCGGCTGGCGCTCGGGCTGATCCTGTTTGCCGGGTTGACGGTGGCGTTGGCGCGGGTCGTCGGCTCGCCGCTGCAGCCGGTCTTCACCGATGCGAACCTCGAAGAGATGCTGTGGCAGCAGGCGCTGACCGCGATCTGGTGGCTGTTCGCCGCGCGGCTGCTGGTCATTGCCGTGCGGGCGGTGATGCCGCATGGCCGGTTCCGGACCGAAGGCGGATTGCTGTCCGATCTGCTGGCGGGGGTGATCTACCTCGCCGCGGCCCTCACCGTCATCAACACCGTCTTCGGCTTCCCGGTCCGGGCCCTGGTCGCGACCTCGGGCGTGTTCGCCCTCGTCCTCGGCCTGGCGCTGCAGAACACCCTGGCGGATGTGTTCGCGGGCATCGCCATCAGCATCGAACACCCTTATGCGGTCGGTGACCGGATCTGGATCGAAGGCGGCATCGAGGGTGTGGTGGTGCAGATCCCCTGGCGGTCGGTCCGGATCCGGACCGACGGCAACGACATCGCCTCGATCCCGAACAGCATCGTCACCCGGTCGCGGGTCATTAACCGCAGCGTGCCGACGGAGCAGCGGAACGATGCCGTCCATGTGACCTGTCCGGCCGACGTGGCGCCGGCCCGGGTGATGGAGCTGGTGCGCCAGGCCATCCTGCTGTGCCCGACCATTCTCGCAACACCGCCGGCCGGTGTTGCCCTGGCCAGCGTGGGCAAGCGCTGGAACATCTATGACGTCTATTTCTCGGTCGCGAGCAGCGGCGTCCTCGGCGAGACCAAGAGCACCCTGCTGACCCAGGTGCTGCGTCAGTTCCATGCGGCCGGCGTGGGGGCGGCGTCCACCGGCCAGGGTGCAGCCGGCGATGGCGGCGCACCGCGGAAGCGGCACCTGGACATCCCTCTGTTCCACGCCCTGTCCGAAGACCAGCGGGACGAGCTCGAACACCAGGCGTCGGTGCGGACGCTGGATCTCGGCGACACGCTGTTCGCCCAGGGCGCGACGGAAGGGTCGCTGTTCGTCGTCGTGACCGGCGTGCTGGAGGTGTCCCGGGCGAGTGGCACCACGACGACGACCATCGGCCGGGTCGGACCCGGCGACTATATCGGCGAGATCGGCCTGCTGACCGGCGCGCCGCACGCAGCCTCGGTCCGGGCTTTGACCCACGCGCTGGTGCTCGAGGTCACCAAGGCGCATCTGGCGCCCCTGATGACGGCGCAGCCCGAGCTGGTGCAGGCGTTCGAGGCTTCGGCCCGCCGCGGCCAGGCCCTGGTCGACCGCAGCATCGCGGCCAGCGCCGGCCAGCATGCGGTTCCGCCCGGCCAGCTGCTGGGCCGGATCCGGGCGTATTTCCACGAGCACGGGCTGTAGCGGCTAGAGCATCATCCGATCGACCCGCTTCGGTCGGTCGGATAAAGATGCTTGCCAAAACAAGCGACTAGAGGCTGTGCAGTGAGCCAAAGCGAACGGAATAGCTTCTAGGCCCCGCCCGGGGGCGGCACGTTGGCGGCGAATTCGGCCGCCAGCCAGTCGATGAACACCCGGACGCGCGGCGACAGCTGCCGGCTGTGCGGGTACAGCACATAGACCGGGGCGGGGGCGGGCGGCGTGTCGGCCAGCACCTCGACCAGGGCACCCGCCGCCAGATCGGCCGCGGCCCGGTAGCGCGGGGTCTGGATCAGGCCGAGGCCGAGCCGGCCGGCGGTGGAATAGATCTCGGCCCCGACCACCGACACCGTCATCGGCAGCGTCACCTCCCGGGTGAGGCCGTTGACGGTGAATTCCAGCGGCATCACGGTGCCGGTGGCCGATGACAGGAAGCCGACCATGCGGTGACCCGCCAGCTCGTCCGGCGTGCGCGGCGTGCCGAACCGTTCGAGATAGGCGGGGCTGGCGAAGGTCGCCTCCTCCAGCAGGGCGATCCGGCGGCCGATCAGGGCGCTGTCGGATGGCCGGCCCACCCGCAGCACGCAGTCGACGCCCTCGCGGATCAGGTCGACGAAGCGGTCGCCTTCGCCGATGTGCAGCTGGATGTCGGGGTACAGCGCCAGGAAGCGCAGCAGGCCCGGCAGCATGAAGTACCGCGCCAGGGTGCCGTGCACGTCGACACGCAGCAGGCCCTTCGGCTTGGCGCCGGTGAAGGCCGATTCCGCCTCCTCGATATCGGCGATGATCGACAGGCAGCGCCGGTAATAGGCCTCGCCGTCCAGCGTCGGGGCGACCTGGCGCGTGGTTCGCTGCAGCAGCCGGACGCCCAGCCGCGCCTCCAGCTGCTTGATGCCTTCGGTCGCGGTCGACCGCGGCAGCCCGACATCCTGGGCGGCGAGGGAGAAACTGCGCCGTTCCATCACCCGCGTGAACAGGCGCATCGCATCGAGTCTGTCCACGGCACTGTTCCCGATATCCGAATTATGATGCCGGATCACAGCAGATTATGCGGAAAGTGAGAAGGGCTACCGTCTCTTCACCGACATCGGGTCGGGTTTGGAGAGATCGACATGACCGAACAGACCAACAAGGTGGCGATCGTCACCGGCGCATCCCGCGGCATCGGCGCGGCCATTGCCGAGCGGCTGGCCGCGGATGGCTTCACCGTCGTCATCAACTATTCCGGCAATGCGGAGCCGGCGGAAGCGCTGGCCCGCAAGATCGAACAGGCGGGCGGCCGCGCCACCCCGGCCCAGGCCGACGTCAGCGACGCCGCCGCGGTGGCCCGGATGTTCGAGGCGGCCGAGACCGCCTTCGGTGGCGTCGACGTGCTGGTCAACAATGCCGGCATCATGCCGCTGGCGCGGATCGCCGACGCCGATGATGCGGCGTTCGACCGGACGATCGCGGTCAACCTGAAGGGCACCTTCAACACCCTGCGCGAGGCTGCCAAACGACTGCGTGACGGTGGCCGGATCGTCAACCTGTCGACCAGCGTCGTCGGCACCAAGTTCGAGACCTACGGCATCTACACCGCGACCAAAGCCGCGGTCGAAGCCTTCACCGGGGTCTTGGCGAAGGAAATGCGCGGCCGGTCGATCACGGTCAACGCCGTGGCCCCGGGGCCGACCGGCACCGACCTGTTCTTCAACGGCAAGTCGCCGGAGGTGATCGAGCGCCTGTCCAAGGCTGTCCCGCTGGAGCGGCTGGGCACGCCGCAGGACATCGCCGGGGTCGTCGCCTTCCTGGCCGGCCCGGATGGCGGCTGGGTCAACGGCCAGGTGCTGCGCGCCAATGGCGGCTTGGTTTGATCTCACTCATCGCACCAATCCTCACTCTGCGGAGAGCCCCATGAGCAACGTCATCGTCGTCACCGGCGCGTCGAGCGGCTTCGGCCTGATGGCCGCCCGCGCTTTGGCCAAGGCCGGCCACATCGTCTATGCCAGCATGCGTGAGACCGAGGGGCGCAACGCGCCGCTGGTCGCCCAGATCCAGGCCGAATCCAAAGAGCAGGGCATCGACCTGCGCACGGTCGAGCTGGACGTCGTCTCGCAGCCTTCGGTCGATGCCGGGATCGCCCGGATCATAGCCGAGACCGGCCGGCTCGACGTCGTCGTCCACAATGCCGGCCACATGTCCTACGGCCCGGCCGAGGCGTTCACGCCGGAGCAGTTTGCCCAGCTCTACGACATCAACGTGCTCAGCACCCAGCGGGTGAACCGCGCGGCGCTGCCGCAGCTGCGCAAGCAGGGCAAGGGCCTGCTGGTCTGGGTCTCCTCCAGCAGCTGCCGCGGCGGCACCCCGCCCTATCTGGCGCCGTATTTCGCCGCCAAGGCCGGCATGGACGCGCTGGCGGTCAGCTATGCCGGCGAACTTGCCCGCTGGGGCGTCGAGACCTCGATCATCGTGCCGGGCGCCTTCACCAAGGGCACCAACCATTTCGCCCATTCCGGCAAGCCTGCCGACACGGCGCGGGCCGCGGAATACGACAATGGCCCGACCGCCGATTTCAGTGAGGTCGCGTTCAAGGGCCTGGCATCGCTGGAGCCGGCCGATGCTGACCCGCAGGCGGTGGCCAATGCGATCGTCACGGTGGTCGACACCCCGTTCGGCAAGCGCCCGTTCCGGGTCCATATCGACCCGTCCGAGGATGGCGCCGAGATCGTCAACGGCGTCGCCGACCGGGTGCGGGCCGAGCTGCTGCGGCGGATCGGGCTCGAAGACATCCTGAAGGCCAGGACGGTCGGCTGATCCCTGCAGTGCTCCCAATAACACCCGGGTTAAATTTCTTGAGAAGATTTGACCCGGGTGTTATTGAGATCCCGATCACACCGGGAGCGCAGGATGAAAGCCGAGGACAGGAAGGCGGCGACCGCCGATTGGAAGGAGCGCAAGACCGCCGCCGGCATCTATGCCGTGCGCTGCCAGGCCAGCGGCCAATGCTGGGCCGGGCGGGCGCCGGACCTGGGCACCATCCAGAACCGGCTGTGGTTCACGCTGCGCCAGGGCACCAATCCGCACCCGACGCTGCAGGCGGCCTGGCAGGTCCATGGCGTCGACAATTTCAGCTTCGAGGCGGTCGAGCGGATCGAGGACGAATCGATCGGCTATGTCCGCGACCGCATCCTGAAGGACCGGCTGGCCCATTGGTGCACGACGCTGGGCGCCGAGGCGATCTGAGAGCCCGTTTGGTAATGCACCTGGCGCGGCCGCCTGACGGCGGTTTCTCCGCTTCCGGTGCTCACGGACCCAAACGTCCGCTGCGAGCCGGTTCTCGAAACCACCGCCATTCGACTCTCGCCAGCGCATTTCCAAACAGCCTCTGAGGGCTCCTAGCCCAGCGCAGCCGCCCATTGCCCCGGCGTCAGGCCATAGGCCCGCTTGAACAGCCGGGACATGTGGCTCTGGTCGGCGAACCCCGCCTCCAGCGCGGCTTCGGACAGCGTCGTGCCCTGGCGGATCAGCCGGCGGGCGCGGTCCAGCTGGCGCATGGTGCGGAAGCGGCTGGGGCTGGTGCCGAAGGCGGCGCGGAACTGGCGGGCGATGGTCCAGCGGTCGAGGTCGGCGACAGCCTCGAACTCGGCCACGGACAGCGGCGTGGCCGGGCTGGCGGCAATCCGCTCCCGCACCCGCAGCAGGGACGGCAGGCGCAGCGGCGCCGGCGATCCGGGGACCGGTCCGGCGAGAGTTTCTAGCACTGCGGCCGCGGCGGCCACGATCTCGACCGCCTCGACCTCGCCGACCGGGTCGTCCAAATCGCCCAGCCAGGCCGTCAGCTCCGACACCAGCTCGGGGCGCCGGACCACCGGGTCGGCCACGAAAGGCAGCGGCCGCCCGCCAAGCGCCCGCTGCACCAGCGCCGGATCGAGATAGAGGATGCGATAGCCGAATCCGGCCTCGGTGGCCGACGCCCCGTCATGGACCTCGTCCGGGTGCAGGATATGGGCCTCTCCAGGGGCGCAATACCGCTGCTCGCCGCGGTAGCGGAAGGTCTGGAGGCCGACGACGGTGACGCCGAGCGCATAGGTGTCGTGGCGATGGGGCGAAAAGGCCCGGCCGCCGAAGCGGGCCTCGGCCCGCTCGATGCCGGCGGCGCCGCGCCCGATTCGGATCGACGCCCCTTTGGCGCGACCGTCTTGGCACAAGCCTTCAAGACCGGCCGGGCCATGGTCCTGTAGCTGACTGCCCATCGGGCAACGCTACAGGGGTTTCGGCGATGGATCAGCAGCTTTCCGGCGCTTGGCCTCCGGTGCTGGCGGCCCTGGTGGTGATGGGCAGCCCCGGCCCGTCGACCATCAGCGTCACCGCCGTCGGTGCCGCCTATGGCTTCCGGCGCTCCCTGCCCTATGTGGCGGGCCTCATCCTCGGCACCGGCGCCGTGCTGGTGGCGATCGCCGTGGGGCTGGTGTCGATCCTGCTGTCGCAGCCGCGCCTCGCCCCGGTCCTGCTCGGCCTGTCCGTGGCCTATGTCGCCTATCTCGCCTTCCGGATCGCGACGGCGCCGCCGCTGTCTGCGCCCGGCGGGGACGCGCGGCCACCCCGGCTCGTTGGCGGCTTCCTGCTCGCGGTGGCCAATCCCAAGGCCTATCTGGCCATCGCGGCAGTGTTCACCGGCACCTCGCTCGCCGAGTCGCGGTTGGCGGATTCGCTGGCCAAGATTGCGGTGCTGGCGGGGATGATCGTGTTGATCCACTTCGCCTGGCTGGTCGCCGGCAGCGCCTTCGCCCGGCTGCTGCAGCGGCCGGCGGTGTCGCGGGTGGTCAACCTGCTGTTCGCGGCGATCCTGCTGGCGACGGCGGTCCTGGCACTGCTTCATTGAGTGCTGCGTCGATCGGGCCGAACACGGCCGGGCGGCCATAGAACCGGGTGGCGAGGGTGGAAACCTGGGCCGCGTCGCCGGTGGTGAAGAACCGCGGCTGGGACAGCGCGCCGTCAGCGGTGTCGAATTCCGGGTGGCGCCCGAGATAGGCGGCCAGGCTGCGCGCGGTGATGTCGGGCTGGGACAGCACCTCCACATCGGGCGGCAGCGCCTCTGCGAACAGCCCGGATATCAGCGGGTAATGGGTGCAGCCCAGGATCACCGCATCCGGCGCCACGCCCCCCAGCTGCCGCATCAGCAGCGCCGCATAGCGCCGCACCGCCCGGCGCAGTACGGCCTCCGGCGCCGCCTGTTCGATCAGCGTCACCAGCATCGGGCAGGCCTGCTGCACCACCGTCACTTCAGGCGCCCGCTTGCCGATCTCCTCGACGAAGGCGCCGCTGCGCACGGTGTGGCGGGTGGCGAAAATGGCGACGGTGCGCGGCTTGCCGCGATGCCGGCCGGTGCGGATATCGGCCATCCACGGCACGCCGGTGATCGCCTCCACCATCGGCACCAGCACGCCGATCACCCGCCGGTCGGGATAGTGGTCCGGCAGCCAGCCCTGCTGTAGCCGGCGCAGCCCGTTGGCGGCGGCGGTGTTGCAGGCCAGGACCACCAGCCGGCAGCCCAGCCCGAACAACTGCTCCACCGCCGCCACGGTCAGGCGATAGATCTCCTCCGGCTCGCGGTTGCCATAGGGGGCGTGGCGGTGGTCGCCGAGATAGGCGAAGTGCTGCTGCGGCAGATGCCGCGTCAGCGCCTGCAGCACGGTCAGCCCGCCCGTCCCCGAATCGAAAACCCCGATCATCCGCGTCCCCGTGATCCCTGTCTGGCGGTAGCGGATCTTCACGGCATTCTCAAGATTGTTGCGCGGGCCGACGGTGCGGCCCGTCACCCTTCCCAGCGCACGCGATAGCGCTGGATCCGGCGCTGCTCATACGCCATCAGCCGCAGGAACAGGGGCATCAGCCGGCGCTGCAGCCAGTCCAGGCCGCCGCGTTTCTTGGTGTCGCCGTTGCGCCGCCCCAGGGCGCAGATCCGTTCGGTCCGGCCCCGCCGGTCCTGCTCGAAGCCGGCGAAGGCCTGGCCCCAGGTCGCAGCACCGGTGCCGGCCGGCAGGCCGCGCAGCCGCTTCGCCAGGCAGATCGCATCCTCCAGCGCCAGCGAAACGCCCTGGCCGGAATGCGGGGTGACCGCATGGGCCGCATCGCCCACCAGCACGGCCCGGCCGTGCCACCAGCGCGGCAGGCTGGGCATGTCGAAGATGTCGATCGGGGCGACCATCTCCGCCGCCGCGTCCAGGATGCCGGGCACCGGTTCGAACCAGCCGTCGCCCGCCTCCAGCACATGCCGGCGCACCGCCGCCGGCGTCAGCGCCGCCCGCGACTCGGCGTCGAGCGGCCGGTCGCGTTCGATCGTGCTCCACCACATCAGCGTATCCGGCTCGGACCGGCCGGCAAGGCCGTAGCCGAGGAAGGCGCCGGGCGGGCCGAAGCACAGCGTCATGCTGTGTTCCGGCGCCCGGGCCGGCCACAGGGCGTGCGGCACGAAGCCGCCGATGCCGACCAGCCCGGTGAAGGCGGGGGACGGGGCGTCCGGCAGGACCAGCCGCCGGGTCTGCGAATGGATGCCGTCAGCGCCGACCAGCAGGTCGCCATGCGCGGTGGTGCCGTCGGTGAAGCGGGCGGTGATGCCGTCCGCATCCTCCTCGATCGCGGCCAGGCGCCGGCCATAGGCGATCGGGATGCCTTCGCGATCTGCGGCTTCGAGCAGGATCCGGTGCAGTTGCGCGCGCTTCAGCGTCACCGCCGGCCGCGACGGCGACCCGACCGGCAGGGTGGCGAAAGCGTCGCCATGCCGGTCGCGGAAGGTCATGGCGGTGCAGGTCGTGCCGGCCGCGGCCACGGCTTCGGCCAGGCCCAATTGCTCCAGCACGGCCATGCCGTTCGGGGCCACCTGCAGCCCGCCGCCGATGTCGGCACAGTGCGGATAGGCCTCGTGCAGGGTGGCGGCGATGCCGGCCTTCTTCAGGAACAGGGCCAGGGCCGGGCCGGCGATGCCGCCGCCGATGATCAGG
>NZ_JBYRFX010000097.1:0-1670 GCF_057815775.1 Inquilinus sp. | reverse complement strand
GCGCACGCGCAGCGCCAAGGACCTGCAGCAGCAGATGCAGGGCATGCTCGACGGCATCGCCGGCATCCAGGGCTTCGCCATCCAGCCGGCGGCCTTGCCCGGCTCCAGCGGCGGCCCGCCGATCCAGTTCGTGATCAAGTCTTCGGCGCCGCCCGAGGTCGTCTACCAGATGGCAGAGCAGGTGGCGAATGAGGCGCGCAAGAGCGGCATGTTCATCTTCGCCAGCACCACCCTGTCCTTCGACCGGCCGCAGCTGTCGGTGGAGATCGACCGCAACAAGGCGGCGGCGATGGGGCTGAACATGGCGGATATCGGCACCACGCTGAACGTGATGCTGGGCGGCAACGACATCGGCCGCTTCGACCGCGACAACCGCAGCTACAAGGTCATCCCCCAGGTCGCCCAGGCCAACCGGCTGAACCCGGAGGAGCTGGACAAGTATTTCGTGCGCACCACCGGCGGCGATTTGGTGCCGCTGTCCTCCGTCGTCACCCTGAAGACGCAGGCGACGGCGAATTCCTTCTCGCAGTTCAACCAGCTGAACAGCTCGACCATCCAGGCGGTGCCGGTGCCCTTCGCGGTCACGCTGGGCCAGGCGCTGACCTTCCTGCAGCAGACCGCCGACCGGGTGCTGCCGCGCGGCTTCACCTATGATTATGAGGGCGATTCACGCCAGTACGTCACCGAAGGCAACACCATCATGGTCGCCTTCGCCTTCGCGGTGATCATCATCTACCTCGTGCTGGCGGCGCAGTTCGAAAGCTTCCGCGACCCGCTGATCATCATGATGTCGGTGCCGCTGTCGATCTTCGGGGCCCTGGCCGTGCTCAATGTCGGCTCGATCCTCCAGCTCACCGGGGCGACGCTGAACATCTACACCCAGATCGGGCTGATCACCCTGGTCGGGCTGATCACCAAGCACGGCATCCTGATGGTGGAGTTCGCCAACCAGCTGCAGGAGCAGGAAGGCCTGTCGCGGCGCGAGGCGATCGAGAAATCCGCGGCCATCCGGCTGCGGCCGATCCTGATGACCACGGCGGCGATGGTGCTGGGCGTGCTGCCGCTGCTCTACGCCACCGGCGCCGGCGCCGCGGCGCGCTTCGCCATCGGCCTGGTCATCGCCTCGGGCATGTCGATCGGCACGCTGTTCACCCTGTTCGTCGTGCCGATGGTCTACACCTTCCTCGCCCGCGACCATCACCGCATGGTGGAAGAGGACGCGCCGCCGGCGCATCCGACGCCGACCCCGGCGGAGTAGCGCGCCGCTTTGGCTACAGGGTCTTCCGCAGTTCGGGGGCGGGTGCGAGAGCGGTCATGACGGTGCCGACAACCTCGAAGCCGCAGCGCTCATAGAAGGCGCGGGCCCGCTCGCTGGCCACGACATGCAGCGTGCGGGCACCGAGGGCGAGCGCGCGCCGCTCCGCCTCGGCCAGCAGCCTTGCCCCGACGCCCCGGCGCCAGGCGGCGGGGTCGACGAACAGATCCTCCAGCTCGGCCCCGCCACCGTCGCGTGGCAGCACCGTGGCGAAGCCGGCGATGGCGCCGCCGATCTCCGCGACGATGATCGCGGCCAGGTGTTCGGCTGGGACCTGCCGCGCCTCGGGCATCGCCCGCAGCGCCGCGACATGCTCGCCCCAGGCCAGCGACGCGCGCAGCTTGAGGGCGCCGAG
>NZ_JBYRFX010000096.1:0-2571 GCF_057815775.1 Inquilinus sp. | reverse complement strand
CCGAGCTCCTGAAGCTGCTGGCCGCGCCCGACCCGGTGCCGGTGTGGCAGGCCATGGTCGCGGCCGGCATCGCCCGCCGCGTGATCGGCGAGGATGGCGATATCACTCGGCTGCAGGGGCTGGTCCAGGTCGCGCCGAAGGCCGATCCGATGCTGCGGCTGGCGGCGCTTTTGCGCGGCGACGCCGCCGCGGTGGCGGTGCGGCTGAGGCTGTCGAACGAGGAGCGCGACCGCTTGGTCGGGCTGCAGGACGGCGTGCTGCAGCAGGCGCCCGACGAGGTCGGGGTGCGGCTGCTGCTGTACCGGCACGGCCGGGCCGGCGGGCGCGACCGCATCCGCCTGGCCTGGGCCGCGGCGCCGCGGCGCTGGAGCTTCAAGCGCGCCTTGGCGGCGCTGGAGAAGGAGCCGGTGCCGACGCTGCCGGTGCGCGGCCGCGACGTCGTCGCCCTCGGCGTGTCGGGCCCGGCGGTCGGCCGCGCCCTGACCGAGGTCGAACGCGGGTGGATCGGCCAGGGTCTACGTCCCGGCCGCGACGAAAGCCTCGACCGGCTGCGGGAACTGGCTGGGGTTTAGGGATTCGATCCGGAGCGTATCCCATCCAACTGTCATGCCCGGGCTTGAACCGGGCATCCAGAGACTGTCGACAACCTCTGGATTGCCGGGTCAAGCCCGGCAATGACAGCTTAAGTTAAGTCCGGACCATGACCGCGGCCTACGTCGCAAGCGTCTCCGCCGCCAGCTCCGCCCACAGCGCCTCCGGGATGTCCTGCCGCAGCAGGGCCAGGTTGCGGTCGACCTCCTCGGCCGATTGGTGGCCGACCACGACGCTCGCCACGGCCGGGTGGCGCAGCGGGAACTGCAATGCCGCCGCCGGCAGCGGCACGTCGTGGGCACGGCACAGCGCCTCGATTCGCCGCGTCCGCTCCAGCACCTCGGGCGGTGCCGGCTTGTAGAAGTAGCGCGCGCCCTCGATGGCGCCAGTCGCCAGGATGCCGGTGTTGAACGGGGCGGCCAGCAGCACCGAAATGCCGCGCGTCACGCAGTCGTCCAGGAAAGGCTCGGAGTCGCGCTGCAGCAGGGTGTAGCCGCCGGCCAGCATGAGGCAGTCGAAATCGCCGGCATCGGCGAAGCGGCGGCAGACCTGCCAGTTCTTCACCGCCACGCCGATGGCGCCGACGACGCCCTGGCTGCGCAGCTCGGCCAGGGCCGGATAGGCGCCGTCCATGGCTTCGGCGAAGCGCGCCTCATAGGCGTCGCCATGCAGGTCCGGGTCGATGTCGTGGATCGACACGATGTCGAGGCGGTCCCGCTTCAGCTTGGCCAGGCTGCGCTCGATCGACCGCAGGAAGCCGTCGCGGCTGTAGTCGAACCGGTTCTGGCCATCCTCGGTGGTGCGGCCCGCCTTGGTCGAGACGACATGCTCCGCCCGCGGCCGGTCGGCCAGCGCGGTGCCGAATCGCGCCTCGCTGACCCCACCGGCGTACAGCGCGGCGGTGTCGAAGTAGCGCAGGCCGCGGTCCCAGCAATGGTCGACCAGGGCTGCGACCGCAGCGTCGCCGATCGAGCTGAACAGGCTGCCGCCGCCGATGCCCAGGCGGGACACGCGCAACGGGGTACGGCCGATCGGGCGGCGCTCACTCGGGTCGAACATCACGGCTCCTTGGGTGGGCTGATCCCCGATTCCGGGACCATTTTTCATCCGAGGGATCAATAGAGATCCCACCCCGCCTGTGGGAAACTTCCACTGGAACGACCATCCGGGGGACCGACCATCCGGGACCAACGAACATCGAGGGAGAACGCAATGAGCGGCCAAGTTTCGATACACCCGGTCGTCGACGGCGGCGTGCGCCACGGCTCCGGCAGCTTCCAGGGCGGGACTCTGACCTGCGCCTGCACCGACCACCCCGTCAAGGTCCGCATCGAGGGCGATGTCGCCCACAACCATGCCTGCGGCTGCACCAAATGCTGGAAGCCGAAGGGTGTCGCCTTCTCGATCGTCGCCGTCGTGCCGTCCGACAAGGTGACGGTGCTGGAGAATGGCGACAAGCTCGCGGTGGTCGATCCCAGCGCCCTGATCCAGCGGCATGCCTGCAAGCAATGCGGCGTCCACATGCATGGGCCGGTCGAGCGCGACCACCCGTTCAAGGGGCTGTCCTTCATCCATCCGGAGCGGTTCGACAAGGACGGTTATGCCGAGCCGGGCTTCACCGCCTTCGTGTCGTCGATCATCGAATCCGGCGTCGACCCCAGCACCATGGACGGCGTGCGCGCCCGGCTGCGGGAGCTGAAGCTCGAGCCGTATGATTGCCTGTCGCCCGGGCTGATGGACTACATCGCCACCTGGACCGCCCAGCGCTCCGGTGCCTTGCCGGCCTAGCCGATAACACCCGCGGAGGCTGCCGGATCCGGCAGCCTCCGCGGCCCTGTGGGTCACAGGCCGGGGTCGGCCTGCAGCATCTCCGCCGCGCGGTCGGCGATGACGACGGAGGGCGGCCGGGTGGTGCCGGGGGTGCCGCGGGGGCTGATCGACGCATCGGCGGTGCGCAGCCGGCCGACCCCGTGGCCGCCG
>NZ_JBYRFX010000095.1:0-13770 GCF_057815775.1 Inquilinus sp. | reverse complement strand
TCGCCTCGATGAAGTTGCCGGCCTGGTAGATCTCGAACAGCCGGCAGCGCCGCCCGACGATCTGGCCGCCGAGCAGGAAGGAGGCGTTGAAGCCGCCGGCATGCTGCTCCATCGCCGGGCCGTCGCGGTCCCAGACCGCGCGCACCGCCTCGCCCACCAGCTCGGCACAGCGGAACATCGACGGCGCGGACAGCAGGCTCTCCGGCCCGTCCTTGGCATCCGCCGCCTCGGACAGCAGCGCCACGACCGACTGGGTGATCGCCAGATTGCCGGCGGTGAGCAGGATCATCACCCGGTCGCCCGGCCGCTCCCAGATATGCATCTTGCGGAAGGTGGAGATGTTGTCGACCCCGGCATTGGTGCGGGTGTCGGAGATCATCACCAGCCCTTCGTCGAGCAGGAGTCCGAGGCCATAGGTCATGCGAAGCGATCCGGGAGCAACGTCGAGGGAATCGATGGGTCAGGCCTGCGTCTGGGTCTGCTGCTGCTGGCCGACGCTGACCGTGACTTCCAGCGCCTCGCCGCCGCCGCCATGGCGCAGGCCGCGGACGGGTGCTGCGTCGCGGTAGTCGAGGCCGATGGCGACGCGGACATAATGTTCGGTCGGGCACAGCCCGTTGGCGGCATCGAAGCCGACCCAGCCGAGCCCGTCGATATGAGCCTCGGCCCAGGCATGGCCCGCCGCCTGGTCGACGCTGCCGTCGGCCATGAGCAGATAGCCGCCGACATAGCGGGCCGGCAGGCCGAGATGCCGGGCACAGGCGATGAACACATGGGTGTGATCCTGGCACACCCCCGTGCCGGCGGCGAGCGCCTCGGCCGCCGTGGTCGTGGTCTCGGTGAAGCCGGGCTGGAAGGCGATGCGGTCCCGCACCGCCATCATCAGCCCATGGGCGAGGTCGATGGGGTTCGGGCCGGTGACGGCGGCCGTCGTCTCCGCCAGCTCAATCAGGGCCGCATCGGCCCCGGCCAGGGGCGACGGGCGGAGATAGAACAGGGGCGGGAACAGCTCCGTCGTGCCGGTCACCACGCCCTGGGTGTCGTGGGTGATGACCTCGCCCTCGACCACCAGGGTCAGCGAGTCATGCGGCCGCTCCAGCATCAGCATGTCGACGGCATTGCCATAGGCGTCGTCGCCGGGGGCCAGGTTCGCCCCGGCCGGCGGCACCACGCGCCAGCGCAGCACCTCCTGCCCGTCATGCGACCGCGGGGTCAGGCGCAGCATCTGCAGGCTGCGCGCGACCGGCGTGTCGTAGCGGTAACGGGTCTCGTGGCGGATGAGCAAGCGCATGTGATAAGGGCCGGGTCAGATCAGGTAGGCCTTGCTGACCTCGAGGCCGAGGATGGTGTTCTGCTGGATGAAGCCGGTCAGGTATTCGTGCAATCCAGTCTCGAAAATCGTGTCGATGCGGCCGTAGCGCAAGCGCGAATACATCTCCCCAGCCAGACGCTGGCATTCATGCTTGCCGCCGTAGCTGTCGGCGAGCCGCCCCAGCAGGTCCACCATGCCGGCGAGACAGCCGGCGAGGGAGCGCGGCATTTCCGGCCGCAGCACCAGGAGTTCGGCCACCTGGCCGGGCTTGATGCCGTCGCGGTAGAGATAGGCGTAGCTGCCGAGCGCCGAGGCGCCGCGCAGGATCGCCGTCCACTGGTAGAAGTCGAGGCTGCCGCCGACCTCTTCATCCGCCGGCAACAGCACATGGTATTTGACGTCGAGCAGCCGGGCCGTGCTGTCGGCCCGTTCCAGGAAGGTGCCGAGCTGCAGGAAGATGTGGGCGTCGTCGCGCAGCATGGTGGTGACGACCGCGCCCTGGAACAGCATCGCCCGTTCCTTGACCCATTCCAGGAAGCCGCGCAGGTCGCCGTCGCGGATCAGTGCGTCCTTGCCGCCTTCGAGGTCGAGCCAGGTGGCGTTCAGCGTCTCCCACATCGGCCGGGTCAGCGCCGCGCGCACCGCCCGCCCGTTGGTCCGTGCCCGCTGCAGGGAGGAACGGATGCTGGACGGATTGTCGGGGTCGAGCACGATGTAGTCGACCACCGCCTCCGCCGTCGCCAACTCGTGCTTCTCATAGAAGCCGTCCTGGCAGCCGGAGATGACCACGGCGGAGTGCCATTCGTCCTTGCGCTCGCTGCCGCTGTTCGGCGTCAGCGCCATGCGGTCGGCGACCTCCAGGATCCGGGCGAGATTCTCGGCGCGCTCGATATAGCGGCCGAGCCAGTAGAGGCTGTCGGCGGTGCGGCTCAGCATCCCGAAAATCCTGACTTGGTTCCGACCATCCTGCGTCCCGGCACCGTCATTCCGTCAGCACCCAAGTGTCTTTTGTCCCGCCGCCCTGGCTGGAATTGACCACCAGGGAGCCTTCGCGCAGGGCGACCCGGGTCAGCCCGCCCGGCACGATCCGGACCCGGTCGTCGCCAGTCAGCACGAAGGGGCGCAGGTCGACATGCCGGGGTGCCACGCCCTGCTCGACGAAGGTCGGGCAGGTCGACAGCGCCAGGGTCGGCTGGGCGATGAACAGGTCGGGGTTGGCCTTGACCCGTTCGGCATAAGCCACGCGCTCGGCCCGGCTGGCGGTCGGCCCGACCAGCATGCCGTAGCCGCCCGACCCGGACACTTCCTTCACCACCAACTCGTCGAGCTTGCCGAGGACGTGGCTGCATTCCTCGGGCTTGGAGCAGTCCCAGGTCGGGACGTTCTTCAGGATCGGCTCCTCGCCGAGATAGAAGCGGATCATCGCCGGGACGTGGATGTACATCGCCTTGTTGTCGGCAATGCCGGTGCCCATGGCATTGGCCAGGGCGACGTTGCCGGCGCGGTAGGCGTGGTACAGGCCGGGCACGCCAAGCATGGAGTCCGGGTTGAACACCAGGGGATCGATGAAGTCGTCGTCGATCCGGCGGTAGATCACGTCGACCCGCTTCGGCCCGCGGGTGGTGCGCATGTAGACCACGGCGTCGCGGACGAACAGATCCGAGCCTTCGACCAGCTCGATCCCCATCCGGTCGGCCAGGAAGCTGTGCTCGAAATAGGCGCTGTTGTAGATGCCGGGGGTCAGCAGCGCGACCGTCGGTTCGCCGTCGCAGTTGCGCGGCGCGATCGAGGCCAGCGTGGCCAGCAGCTCCTGCGGGTAGTGTTCGACCGGGGCGACGCTGTGCCGGGCGAACAGGTCCGGGAACAGCCGCATCATCATCTCGCGGCCTTCCAGCATGTAGGACACGCCGGACGGGGTCCGGGCATTGTCCTCCAGCACATAGAAGTCGTTCGGACCGACCCGGACGATGTCGATGCCGGCAATGTGGGTGTAGATGCCGCCGGGCGGGTCCAGCCCCTGCATCTCCGGCAGGTAGCCCGGATTGTGCAGCACCAGCCGCTCCGGCACCTTGCCGGCGCGCAGGATGTCCTGGCCGTGATAGACGTCATACAGGAAGGCGTTGAGGGCCTTGACCCGCTGGGCCAGCCCCTGCTCCAGGTGCCGCCATTCATCCGCAGCGAGCACCCGCGGCATGATGTCGAACGGGATCAGCCGCTCGGGATCGCCGCCCTCGCCATAGACGGCAAAGGTGATGCCGATGCGGCGGAACAGCGCCTCCGCCTCCCGGCGCTTGAGTTCGAACACCGAGTTCGGCGTCGCCGCCAGCCAATCCGCCAGGGCCGCATAGGGGGACCGGACCGGATCCCCACCCATCTCGTCGAATGCCTGCACAATCCCTCCGGCACGTCCCTGCTCGACCACATCATCAAGCAAGCCATGTGCCACCGACCGCAAGCAAAAATCGGCGACTCCGGCCCGTCGATGCCCAATATTTCACCGACGGCTGCCGGATCGCTATGCGCCGGATCAGTAGGCGTAGGACGAGAAGATCGGGTCGACCGAGCCGCCCCATTCGGTCTCGTACCGGCGCAGCATCTCCGACGCCTGGCTTTCGCCAGACTCGGCGATCTGCTGCAGGTCGTTGAGGAAGCCTTCCTCGGTTCCGCCGATCGCATCGGTCGCGGCGCGGGCCGCGAGGCCGTGCCGGGCGATCGCCAGCACCCGCAGCGCCACGTCGCGCACGGTGCCGCCGCGGAACGGGGTGGCCAAGCCGAGGCGCGGCACGTCGCGGCGCAGCGCCGCCCGCTCTTCCGTGGTCCAGTCCTTGACCAGGTCCCAGGCGGCGTCGAGCGCGGTGCCGTCATACAGCAGCCCGACCCACAGCGCCGGCAGGGCGCACAGGCGGGACCAGGGCCCCCCATCGGCGCCGCGCATCTCCAGGAACTTCTTCAGCCGCACCTCGGGGAAGGCCGTGGTCAGGTGGTCGGCCCAGTCGTTCAGCGTCGGCAGATGGCCGGGATAGACCGGCAGCTCGCCCTTCAGGAAGGCGCGGAAGTTCTGGCCGGACGCGTCGATGTAGCGGCCGTCGCGGTAGACGAAGTACATCGGCACGTCGAGCAGGTAGTCGACATAGCGCTCGAAGCCGAAGCCGTCCTCGAACACGAAGGGCAGGTCGCCGGTGCGGTCCGGGTCGGTGTCGGTCCAGATGTGGCTGCGGAAGCTCTGGAACCCGTTCGGCTTGCCCTCGATGAAGGGCGAATTGGCGAACAGCGCCGTGGCGATCGGCTGCAGCGCCAGGCTGGCCCGGAACTTCTTGACCATGTCGGCTTCGGAGGCGAAGTCGAGATTGACCTGCACCGTGCAGGTGCGGGCCATCATGTCGAGGCCGAGCGAGCCGCGCTTCGGCATGTAGTCGCGCATGATCTTGTAGCGGCCCTTCGGCATCCAGCCGATGGCGGAGCGCGGCCATTTCGGCTGGAAGCCCAGGCCGATCATGCCGATGCCGAGTTCGGTGCCGACCCGCTTCACCAGGTCGAGATGGTCGGCCACCTCGGCACAGGTCTCGTGGATGCTGCGCAGCGGCGCGCCCGACAGCTCGACCTGGCCGCCCGGCTCGAGCGTCACCGAAGCCTTGTCGCGGATCAGCGCGATCAGGTTGCCCTCTTCCTCGACCCGCTCCCAGCCATGGCCGGCGAGGCCTTCGAGCACCGCGCGGATGCCGTCCGGCCCCTCATAGGGCAGCGGCTTCAGGTCGGACAGCCGGAAGGCGAACTTCTCGTGCTCGGTGCCGATCCGCCAATCCTCGGGCGGCTTCGATCCGGAAGCGAGATAGTCGACGAGCTGCGCCTTGCTCTGGATCGGTGCGGCGCTGGCGCTCTGGGGACCGGACATGGGCGACCACTCGGGTGTCGGGACGGGGTTGGGATCAGAGGCGATGCGGCGGCCGGCCGCGCCCGTCGCCGGCGAGCATCTGCCAGACCGCGAGCGCGGCGATGGCCGCCGTGTCGGCGCGAAGAATACGAGGGCCGAGGCCGACGGGTCGAACAAATTCGTGACGGCGCAAAAGGTCGAGTTCCGCGGCCGCAAAACCGCCCTCCGGCCCGATCAGCAGACCGGCCGGGCCGGCGGCTTCCGCCGCCACTTCGGCGATCGGACGGGCGGTGCCGGCCTCGGCGCAGACCAGCAGCGACCGGCCGGCCGGCCAGGCCGCGAGCAGGGCGTCGAGCCGCAGCGGATCGCGCACATCGGGCACATCCAGCCGTTCGCATTGCTCGGCCGCGCCGACGGCATGGGCGCGCAGCCGGTCGAGGTTGACGCGCTGGACATCGGTGAAGCGGGTGAAGACCGGCTGCAGCACGGCGGCGCCGAGCTCCGTGCCCTTCTCCACCACCGCATCGACCGCATCCTTTTTCACCGGCGCGAAGCAGAGCCAGAGGTCCGGGGCGGGCGCGGGCGCCCGCAACTGCCGTTCGACCGCAGCACTGCCGCCTGACTTGCCCAGGGCGTCGAGCCGGGCCAGCCATTCGCCGTCGCGCGGGTTGAACAGGCGCAGGCCCTCGCCCGGGGGCAGCCGCAGCACGCTGCGCAGATGATGCGCCTGGGCATCGGACAGCGGCACCGCCTGCCCGGCGGCCAACGGGGCGTCGACGAACAGGCGGGTGCGCGGCAGGGCATCGGTCGGCGAGGTCATGCCCGACGCTAGCCGCTGGCCGCCCGGCCGGCAACGCGTCCTTGGGACGACAGGGGTTGCTTCAGGCAGAGGCGAGGGCGCCTACCGGGCGGCGACCACGATGTGGGCGCTGATCCCGCCTTCGATGGCGCCATTTCCAAATCGCCGCGCGAGGGCCTCCGACACGCTTTGGGTCGCGGCTTCCAGGCCTGACGGAACCCGGGCCTCGATTTCGGTTCTGAGCGGTGTTCCCTGGCAATAGGCGATCGCGACATCGTGCGCGGAGGTGCCCCGACTTCTCTGGTCCAACGTCTCGATCGCGACTGATCGGAACCCTGCGGCGACCAGTTCGGCGTGGATTACCTCGGGATCCCAATAGCCATGCGGCGTTCTTGCGATGAAGCGGGGTGGATCGTCCGGAAACAACTCCGCCACCGCGTCCACCACCGTCTGCGCAAACTCATTCGCCGCGAGTCTGTCCCAGACATTGAAGAGGGAGTGCCCTCCCGGCTTCAAGACACGATGCGCTTCCCGATAACCCTGGATCTTGTCCGGAAAGAACATCGCGCCGAACTGGCATGCCACGACATCGAAGGTTTGCGCTTCGAACGGAAGCGCGAGCGCGTCCGCCTGCCGCCAGACGATTCGACCGTCGTCAGCCTGCCTGGACATCGCCCGATCGAGCATCGGCTGGTTCAGGTCGGTTGCCGTGATCCGCGCCGTCGGCTCGAGCCGGGCCCCTATGGCCCGTGTCAGGACACCGGTGCCGGCGGCGACCTCCAGCAGGTCGCGGGGCGCCAGCCCAGCCACCCGTTCGGCAAGGTCATACGCATAGGCCTCGAAGATCAACGGCACCAACAGGCGATCGTAGAGATCCGGAATTGCGCCCGCGAAGAGCTCATCCGCCGCCGCCATGGCACCTGCTCCCGTCAAACCGACCCTGTTCCACACTACTACATCTGCAGGCGCGCAGGCCGCCCGCCCCATCTCCGTCTTTGTCAGGCGGCCGCAACAAGGTAGTGATGCGGGATCGCGGCGATATCAGCGACAGGGCCATGACCGACACCGCCTCCGACATCCGGGCCGAGAGCTGGCTGATCCGCTGGGCGCCGGCGCCTGTCCGCCCCTATCTGACGCTGGCCCGGCTGGACCGGCCGATCGGCACCTGGCTGCTGCTGTATCCGTGCTGGTGGGGACTGGCGATGGCGCCGCGGCCCCAGGGCGGTTCATTCGGCGGATTCGGCTGGATCGACCTGTGGTACTGGCTGCTGTTCGGCATCGGCGCGATGGTGATGCGCGGCGCCGGCTGCACCGTGAACGACATCCTGGATCGCGACTTCGACGCCCGCGTCGCCCGCACCCGCACCCGGCCGATCCCGAGCGGCGCGGTCAGCCCGACCCAGGCAGTGCTGTTCCTGATCGCCCAGCTGCTGCTGGGCTTCCTGATCCTGGTCCAGTTCAACGGCGTCACCGTCGGGCTCGGCATCCTGTCGCTGGTGCTGCTGTTCACCTATCCCCTGATGAAGCGGATCACTTGGTGGCCGCAGGTCTTCCTCGGCCTGGCGTTCAATTGGGGCGCGCTGGTCGGCTGGACCGCCGTCACCGGCCAGATGGCATGGCCGTCGCTGATCCTCTACGCCGCCGGGATCTGCTGGACCCTGGGCTACGACACGATCTACGCGCTGCAGGACATCGAGGACGACGCCCGCATCGGCATCAAGTCGACGGCGCGGCTGTTCGGCGCCGCCACCCGGCGCTGGGTCGCCGGCTTCTATGTGCTGACCATCCTGCTGATCGGCGCGGCGGGACTGACGGCCGGGCTGGCGCCCCTGCCCTTCCTGCTGGCGCTGGCCATCGGTGCCGCGCAGCTGGCTTGGCAAGTGGCGACGCTGGCAGCCGACCAGCCGGCCGATTGCCTGTTCAAATTCAGGTCGAACCGCTGGTTCGGCCTGATCCTGCTGCTCGGCCTGATCGCCGGCCGCGCCCTGGCCTGATCAGCCGCCGAGATACTTGGCGAGCGCCACCGCATTGTTGTGCCGCTCGTCGCGATGGGCGTAGAGCAGCGTCACCCAGCCGTCCTTGCTCTTCTGCCGCAGAAAGGCGACCGCATTCGGATGGGTGTCCAGCTCGACACCATAGCGGCTGCAGAACTCCGGCCATTTCTCCGGTTCCTGATGGGTCCAGCGGCGCAGCTCGTCGCTCGGCGCCACGGCCTTGAGCCAGAGGTCGAGCGACGCGGCCTCCTTGGTCAGGCCGCGCGGCCACAGCCGGTCGACCAGGACGCGGTAGCCGTCGCCTTCCTCCGGGGGAAGATAGACGCGCTTGACCCGGATCATGACGCGGCCCCGTCGCGCTTCGCGGCCTTGACCTTGGGCTTCGCCTTTGCCTTCGGCTTCGGGTCCAGACCGGCATAGGCCGGGTCGATCTCATTGAGATAGCAGGGTGGGGAGCTACACTCCCCGATCTCGTCTTCGGCCGGACCATCCTTCGGTCGGGCCGGTGCATGGCGACTCGCCATCTCGTTCGTTTCCTCACTCCGCGGCGAGGTCTGCGCCATCGCCTTTCCTCGAATCTTCCGCGTTCCGGCACCGGACATCAAGACGTCGTGGCTCATTGCCGCCCTGCAGGGTAGGAAGGGCGATGATTCCCGATATCGATGCCTTCATCCGCGCCAACACGGCGCCGACCCGCACGCCGCTGCTGCCCGAGATCCTGCTGCAGCTGGCCACCGAGGTGACGCCGCTGTGGCAGGCGACGGAGGAGACGCTGCACCGCACCGGCCTGCCGCCGCCCTATTGGGCCTTCGCCTGGGTCGGCGGCCAGGCGGTGGCGCGCCACATCCTGGACCACCCTGGGATCGTGGCCGGCCGGCGAGTGTTCGATTTCGCCTCCGGCTCCGGCATCGTCGCCCTGGCCGCGTCCCGGGCCGGCGCCGCCGCCGTGGTGGCGGCCGAGATCGACGCGATCGCGGTGGCGGCGATCCGGCTGAACGCGGCGGCGAATGGCTGTGCGGTCGAGGCCGATGGTGGCGACCGGATCGGCGATGCGCTCGACGGCATCGACGTCGTCTGCGCTGGCGACGTCTGCTACGAGAAGCCGATGTCGGACCGGGTGATGCCCTGGCTGCGCGCCCTGGCCGCGGCCGGCAAGACCGTGCTGCTGGGCGACCCCGGCCGCGCCTACCGGCCGCAGGACGGGCTGGAGGAACTCGCCCGGCACCAGGTGCCGACCAGCGTCGAGATCGAGGATCGCGCCGTGCGCGAGGCCGTGGTCTGGCGCGTGCTGCCGGGCTGAATCGCCCAGGCGCCCGTTGCCGGGCGCCTGGGTCGAGCCGTCAGTTGGTGGTCGGCGCGGCCGGTGCCACCGGTGCGACGGGAGCCGTCGCCGGCGGGGTTACCGCGGGCGCCGGCTCGGCCGGGACCACGGGAGCCGGCAGGGTGACGGCCGGGGCGGCCGGCACGACGGGCTCAACCGGCGTACCGGTCGTGTCCGGAGTCACCGCCGGCGGCACGGTGCCGTCGGCACCCGGAACCGTCTGGCCCGGCACCGTCTCGCCAGGTGTGGCCTGGCCGGGGATGATCTCGGCCGGCGGCGGGGTCGGCTGCGCCGCCTTGGCGGCCCGCGCCTCGCGGCGGCCGGCGGCACGCGCCAGATAGGCCTGCCGGGCCTCATCCTTGTTGGCATAGACATCGGGATAGTCCACCGCCTGGCCGAACTCGTTCGGGAAGTGGGTGAAGTAGCCGATATAGACCGGGATCTCTTCCGGCAGGCGCTCGGTGTACATGCGGCCGGCGCGGATCCTCTTGTCGATCTCGTCGACGCTGACCTCATCGGCCCAGGCCGCCACCTGCCGGACCTGCTCGACCCGGACGCAGCCATGGCTGAGCGCCCGCTTCTCGCGGCCGAAATAGCTCTTCTGCGGCGTGTCGTGCAGATAGATCGCCTGGTCGTTGTCGAGTTCGAGCTTCAGCCGGCCGAGCGGACTGCGCGGCCCGGATGGGATGTAGACGCTGGCCTCGTTGCGGACGATCGACGGCGTCGGGGTCCAGTCCGGGTTGTACTTGATCGCATACATGTTCGACATCAGCTCGGGCGTCGAGGTCCCGGCGGACCCGACCACGACCTTGCTGCGGATCACCGGGGCACCATCCTGGAACGCGATCAGCTCATAGGACGGGATGTTCACCAGGATGAACTTGCCGCGCTGCGGGATGGCGACATTGACGCCGGCGTCGCGCATCGCCTGCACGAAGGGGGACAGTGGCGGCGTCGCAGGCTGGGTGACCGTCGGGACACTGGCGGTCTGCTGTGCCGCGGGCACGCAGGCGGCGAGCGCCAGGACCGACGCAAAGACCAGGGCCGCGCGCGTGACGGGCCGGCGATGCTGCGACTCGCCTGTGCTGCTGGCGTTCATCTGGGATTCCCCCTTCTTCGACGGGCGGGCCTTGCAACCGCGACCCCTCAATCTTGATTTAGGCACAATACTCGGGCCGGCAATGAATCGGACTTCAAAAACCGCACGAGACCTTTGCATCGCCCAGCGCGATGGCAAAAAAAGGGCGCTCCGAAGAGCGCCCTTTCACAATTGGACTTTTGGACTGGATCAGAAGTCCATGTCGCCCATGCCGCCCATGCCACCCATGCCGCCGCCCGGGGCCGCAGCTGCCGGCTTGCGCTCGACATGCTCGGCCACCATCGCTTCGGTGGTGATCAGGAGGCTCGCCACCGAGGCGGCGTTCTGGAGCGCGGCGCGCACGACCTTGGTCGGGTCGATGACGCCGGCCTTGATCAGATCGCCATACTCGCTGGTCTGGGCGTTGTAGCCCCAGTTCTTGTCGTTCTTGTCCTGCAGCTTGCCGACAACGATCGAGGCGTCGCCGCCCGCGTTGGTGACGATCTGACGGACCGGAGCCTGGAGGGCGCGACGGACGATGTCGATGCCGACCCGCTCGTCGTCGTTGTCGTGCTTGACCTTGTCCAGCGCCTTGGAGGCGTAGAGCAGGGCCGTGCCGCCGCCCGGAACCACGCCTTCCTCGACCGCGGCGCGGGTCGCATGCATCGCGTCGTCGACGCGATCCTTGCGCTCCTTCACCTCGATCTCGGTGGCGCCGCCGACGCGGATCACCGCGACGCCGCCCGCCAGCTTGGCCAGACGCTCCTGCAGCTTCTCACGATCGTAGTCCGAGGACGTCTCCTCGACCTGCGCGCGGATCTGGTTGCAGCGACCCTCGATCTCCTTCTTGGCGCCGGCGCCGTCGACGATCGTGGTCTCTTCCTTGCCGATCAGGACCTTCTTGGAGCGGCCCAGCATGTCGAGCGTGACGCTCTCGAGCTTGATGCCGAGGTCCTCGGAGATCACCTGGCCGCCGGTCAGGATGGCCATGTCCTCGAGCATCGCCTTGCGACGATCGCCGAAGCCCGGGGCCTTGACCGCCGCGACCTTCAGGCCGCCGCGCAGCTTGTTGACCACGAGGGTGGCCAGGGCCTCGCCCTCGACGTCCTCGGCGATGATCAGCAGGGGCTTGCCCGACTGAACGACCGCCTCGAGCACCGGCAGCATGGCCTGCAGGTTCGACAGCTTCTTCTCATGCAGGAGGATGTACGGGCTCTCGAGCTCGCAGACCATCTTCTCGGCATTGGTGATGAAGTACGGCGACAGGTAGCCGCGGTCGAACTGCATGCCTTCGACGACTTCGAGCTCGGTGTCGAGGCTCTTGGCCTCTTCCACCGTGATGACGCCCTCGTTGCCGACACGCTCCATCGCCTTGGCGATCATCTCGCCGATGTCGCGCTCGCCATTGGCCGAGATCGTGCCGACCTGCGCCACTTCGGCGTTGGTCTTGATCGGCTTGGAACGGGCCTTGAGGTCGGCGACGACGGCTTCGACAGCCTTGTCGATGCCGCGCTTCAGGTCCATCGGGTTGAGGCCGGCGGCCACAGCCTTGACGCCCTCGCGGACGATCGACTGGGCCAGCACGGTCGCCGTGGTGGTGCCGTCACCGGCCAGGTCGTTGGTCTTCGAGGCGACTTCGCGCACCATCTGTGCGCCCATGTTCTCGAACTTGTCGGCGAGCTCGATCTCCTTGGCGACGGTGACGCCGTCCTTGGTGATCCGCGGTGCGCCGAACGACTTGTCGAGGACGACGTTGCGGCCCTTCGGGCCCAGCGTGACCTTGACCGCATCAGCGAGGATGTCGACGCCGCGCAGCATGCGCGACCGGGCGTCGAGCGAGAACTTAACGTCCTTCGCAGCCATCTTTTTTATCCTTACTTGTCTCGGGGTTCCAGTGAAGGCGACAGGCGGATCAGGCCGCCTTGGCCGACTTCTTCACGGTGATGATGCCGAGGATGTCGCTCTCCTTCATGATCAGGAGATCCTGACCGTCGAGCTTCACCTCGGTGCCGGACCACTTGCCGAACAGGATGCGGTCGCCGGCCTTGACGTCCAGCGCAACCAGCTTGCCGGCCTCGTCGCGCGTACCGGCGCCGACCGAGATGACCTCGCCCTCCTGGGGCTTTTCCTTGGCGGTGTCCGGGATGATGATCCCGCCAGCGGTCTTCTCGTTCTGTTCGATGCGGCGCACCAGCACACGGTCGTGCAGGGGACGGAATTGCATCGTCGCTCTCCCACTTATCTCGATGACGAGATTTGCGTTTAAAGGCCCACTCCGGCGGGCGTTAGCACTCCCTGCCGGTGAGTGCCAAGCATTTAGGCGCATGGCCGGAAAGGGTCAAGGCCCGCGGCGAGATTCACACCAAACAAAGAGTCGGTCAGCGGAACGCGGCCGGCAGCCACAGCGACAAGGCGGGGATGTAGGTGACCAGCAGCAGCACCAGCAGCGAGGCGCCGAAGAACGGCCAGATCGTGCGCATCGCCTCGCGGATCGTGATCTTGCCGACGGCGCAGCTGACGAACAGCACCGACCCCACCGGCGGGGTGTTCAGGCCGATGCCGGCGTTGAGGATCAGGATGACGCCGAAATGCACCGGGTCGATGCCGAAGGCCTTGACCACCGGCAGCAGCACCGGCGTGCAGATGATGATCATCGGTGCCATGTCCATGAAGGTGCCGAGGATCAGCAGCGCCACATTGATCAGCAGCAGCACCATGATCGGGTCGCTGGAGATGGCGTGGATCGCGGCCACAGTCGCGGTCTGCACCTGCAGCAGTGCCATCAGCCAGCCGAAAGCCCCGGCGGTGCCGATCACCAGCAGCACCATGGCGGTGGTGCGCACCGCCCCCAGCACCGCCTCGACGAAGCTCTTCCAATCGAGTTCGCGATACACCAGCAGGGCGATCAGGAAGGCGTAGATCACCGCGATGCACGAGCTTTCCGTGGCGGTGAACACGCCGGACCGAACGCCGCCGAAGATGATGCCGATCAAGAGGATACCGGGCAGCGCCACCACCAGGTAGCGGCCGACGGCACGCAGCCCGGGGAACGGGTCGGACGGATAGCCGCGGCGAACCGCGACGATATAGGCCGTCACCATCAGGGCCGCGGCCAACAGCAGGCCGGGGATGATGCCGGCGGTGAACAGGTCGGCGATCGAGACGTTGCCGCCCGCCGCGATCGAATAGAGGATCATGTTGTTGGATGGCGGGATCATCAGCGCGATGATCGCCGAATTGGCGGTGACGTTGACGGCATAGTCGCGGTCATAGCCACGCGCCGCCATCTGCGGGATCATCAGCCCGCCGATCGCCGAGGCATCGGCCACGGCCGACCCGGAAATGCCGCCGAACAGGGTCGAGGCGACGACGTTGACCTGGCCCAGGCCGCCGCG
>NZ_JBYRFX010000094.1:0-1599 GCF_057815775.1 Inquilinus sp. | reverse complement strand
TTGACCGCGAAGCCGCGGATGTCGCGTTCGGCATCGGCCGCCCCGCGTTCGCCGGCGACGGTCGAGAACCGGACGAACAACGGCGTCTGCTTGCCGACCTGGGAAAAGATCTTGGCCCGGGTGTAGCGGCTGATGTCCTGTGTGACGGTGAAGGTGCCATGGGCGCCCCAGCCCTTGGCGTGCATGCGGCGTTCCGGGATCACCTCCCGGTCGAAATGCGCCATCTTCTCGATCAGCCAGACATCCTGCAGCAGGGCGGGGCCGCGCGGGCCGGCGGTCAGGATGTTGGTGTTGTCGGCGACCGGGGCGCCGGTCGCGTTGGTGAAGGGTTTCTGGTCGGACATGGGCGGGTCTCCTGCTGGCGTTCGGCGAAGGCTTGAAAGGGCGGCCGCGATTGTTCCGGCAAGGCTAGGCGGGGTCCCGCGGGGCCGCAATTCGACCGATCCGCCGGATGCTGCCATTCGACCGTCCATTCAGGACAGGGCCGCGGAGCCGGGCGGCCTTCCCAGCACGCATCCCATATGCTCCAGTGTGCCGTCTCCCGGCCCGCGCCGGGCCGCAGCCGGAGCATCCGTCGATGTCGCAGAGCGTCCTGATCACCGGTGCCGGGGGCAATCTCGGCCGCAAGCTGATGGGTCATCTGCTGGCCGGCGGCCGGTACAGCCGCGTGCTTGCCGTCGACCGTCCCAGCCATGCGCCGGCCGCCGATGATCCGCGGGTCCAGCCGGTCGAGGCCGATCTGAAGGACGTGAACGACAGAAGCTGGCGTGAGGCGCTGGCCGGTGTCGACGGCGTGGTCCATCTGGCGGCGCAGAATCCCTGGCCCGATGCGCCGTGGGAAGACGCTGCCGCCTCCTTCGACATGACCGCCAATCTGGTCGAGGCCGCGGCCGAGGCCGGGGTGCGCCGCCTGGTGTTCGCGTCGTCCAACCATGTGATGGGGCAGTACAAGGACCCGCCGCTGGCCGACGGGCTGGCGGCTGGGGGCCTGCGCACCGACCTGCCGCCCGGCCCAGGCACGCGGCAGTTCAACGGCCGCCAGGTGGTGCAGCCCTCCGCCTACGCAACCTCGAAGCTGATGGGCGAGCGGCTGTGCCTAGCGCGGGCCGCCCTGTCCCGTGGCGCCTTCACCACGGTCAGCCTGCGCATCGGCTGGTGTCAGCCGGGCGAGAATCTGCCGGAAACGCTGAGTGCGGCGGGCGTGCCGGGCGACGCGGCCGCGGTCGATCCGGACGAGGCGCGCAACCTGCGCTGGTTCCGCAACATGTGGCTGTCGAACCGCGACCTGCTGGCGGTGATCGAGCGGGCGCTGCTGGCCGATGCCGCCGGTTGGCCGACGCCGGGCATCGTGGTCAACGCCATGTCCGGCAACACCGGCATGGCGTGGGACATCGAGGCCACGCGCCGGCTGATCGGCTACCAGCCCCAGGACAATGTCTGGGACCATGTGAGCTGAAGCGGGGTCCGCACGAGAGACGTGCGGGCCCCTTTCCGGATCAGGCGGCCTTGATGAGGCCGAGCTGGGTCAGCGCCGTGACCCCGTCATCCAGGCCGATCTCCTCGACGATCTTGCCGTCCTTCAGGCGCAGGACGATGCAC
>NZ_JBYRFX010000093.1:0-1776 GCF_057815775.1 Inquilinus sp. | reverse complement strand
TGATGCGGTCGAGGCAGGCCAGGCCGTCCATGTCGGGCATGTGCACGTCGAGCGTGATCACGTCGGGTGCGAACACCTTGTGGCGGTTCAGCGCCTCCAGCCCGTTGCGGGCAAATTCGACCTCGAAATCCGGTTCGGCGTCAAACACCTGGCCCAGAAGCTTCCGCACCAGCGCGGAATCATCGACCACCAGGACCTTGAACAAGAATCGGCCCGTTTCGTCCTGGCGGCAAAGGCGTCGAGCTGGCTGCGCTCCGACCGGCTGAGCAGCTCCGCCGGGTCGAGCAGCAGCACCAGGCGCCCGGCGGCCTCCAGGTTGACGACCGCATGCACCAGCCGGGTCGCCTCGCCGGTCAGGTCGGGGGCGGGCTCGATCGTGTCGGCGGCCGTCCGCAGCACCCCCGACACGCTGTCGACGATCAGGCCGGCCCGGTGGCGCTCGGTCCGCACCACCACGACGTGGCGCCCGGCTCCCTCCGCCAGCTTCGGCATGTCGAAACGGCGCCTCTGGTCGACCAACGGCAGCACATCGCCGCGCAGATTGATGACACCTTCCAAAAATTTCGGCGCCTTCGGCACCCGCGTGATCCGCTCCGGCACGCGGGCGACCTCGTCCACCACCTCGATCGGCAGGCCGAATTCGTCGTCGCCGAGGCGGAACACCAGGAATTCGAGGTCGCGTTCGGTCGTCTCCGGCGCCGGCGCCACGGGCCTGTCGCCGCCACCGCCCAGCCGCTGCATGACATCCTCCAGGAACAGGCGGTCAGGGGCGAGGATCGAGACCAGGCGGCGCCCGCCATCGCCGCGATAGATGCTTTGCACCCGGGCCTCGCCGCCCATCCGGGCCGCCAGCACCGGCGGCAGAGGCTCGACCAGTTCGCGGTCGGCCAAGATGATGGAGCGCATGCGATCGGCGATCAGCCCCACCAGCACCCCGCCGATCGTGCCGACGATGATCTTTTCCCGCCCATCCGCCTCCGACGCCGGCGCGAAGCCGAGCAGGCCGCGCAGCGAGAACAGCGGCAGCAGAGTGTCGCGATACGGCGCCACCCCACGGACCAGGGCCTCGCTGTGCGGCATCGCGGCCACCATCTCCGCCCCGGGCACGATCTCTTCGACCATATCGAGGGCGAGGGCGAATTCCTGGCCCGCGACCTCGAAGGTCACGAGCTGCTGCCGGCTGTCAGCATCCGCTGGAATTGGAGATACGGCCACCGCACCAGGCCCAGACGACAGTCCCGTCCGCGGCCGGGATCGCGACACGAAGGCCGCCGCGAGCATGGCCTGGATATCGAGGACCTTGGCAACCGCAACCCGCTGTCCGTCGACCCGGAATGCGCCCTGCAGCTGCTCGCCCGGACCGGCCGCCAGCTTCGATTGCCGCGTCTCGAGGTGGCGGGCTTCGATCGCCACCAGGGCCTCGACCGCGTCGACCGCCAGCGCCACCGGCGACGCGCCGGCCAGGACGATGGCCCGCGACGTCGGCGACGCATCTACCCGGTCGCGGCCTAGCAGTCCGGCCAGGCTGGCGACCGGCAGGACGCTGCCCCGCAGATTCGCCATCCCCATCAGGCTCTTCGTCGCCTGCGGCACATGGGCCACCGGCGGCACCCGGATGATTTCCAGCACCTCTTCCGCCGGCAGGGCGTAGAGGTCCGCGCCGCTGCGGAATGTCAGGAACCGGCGAAGCGACGCGTCTTCGGCCGCCGGCTGCGGCCCGGCCTCAGGCATTTTGCTGCTTGAGCTCATCGGCCAGCGACGCGATTTCCTCGATCG
>NZ_JBYRFX010000092.1:0-23652 GCF_057815775.1 Inquilinus sp. | reverse complement strand
GTGCCAAGGCCGAGATCGACCGTGACCCCGGCGCCGCTGGCGCTGTATCTGGCTAGGTCCTCATCAGCGCCGCCGTCGAGATGATCCGCGCCACCCCCGCCCACGAGGATGTCGGCCCCATCGCCGCCTCGGAGATCGTCGTTTCCAACCCCGGCCGACAATGTGTCATCGCCAACCCCGCCGTCGAGCAGGCCGTCACCACCGACGCCGGTGGAAACCCCGATATCCGCTTTATGGACAATATCGTTTCCGTCTTGGCCATAGAGATTGTCGCGCCCGCCGCCCGAATAGAGTCGGTCGTCGCCGTCGCCCCCATACATCGTGTCGTTGCCGTTGCCCGTATCCAAAAATTCCTTGCCGTTGCCTCCGTCCAGTGTGTTGTTGCCGTATTCATCGTTCAGCGCGTCGTCGCCGTCGCCCCCGTACAGCATGTCATTGCCGGAGCCGCCAGCAAGCCCATCATTGCCCGCCAGTCCAGTCAGGACATCGTTGCCGTCCCCGCCACCAAGGCTGTCGTCAAGGTTGGCGCCGGTTAGATGGTCGTTGCCCTTCCCGCCATCGTAGAGGACCTCCTCGACATTGACGACCCGGGTGCCGGCACTGTCGACGCTTTCGACGCTACTGTCGCTGTTCAGCGTGAAGGTCAGGCCGGACGTCTCCAAGCTCCGATCGATTAAGACCGCGTCAATGCCGGCACCGCCATCGACCACATCGATCCCGTCGCCGGCCAGGATGAAGTCATGGCCGTCGCCACCCCGTAGCGTGTCGTTGCCGTGGCGCCCGAGCAACATATCATCGCCACTGCCTCCGTTCAGCGTGTCGTCGCCATAGCCTCCTTCCACGCTGTCGTTGCCATTGCCTGCATTCACGATGTCGTTGCCATTGCCCCCGTCCACCGTGTCGTCACCGTCGCCCGGATTCAGCGTGTCGTCGCCATTGCCTCCGCTTAAAATATCGTTGCCCGCATACCCGTTCAGCGTGTCCGCGCCTTCTTCACCGAAGAGCTGATCGTTGCCGGCCAACCCGACGAGACCATCGTTGCCGCTGCCGCCGTGGAGGTAGTCGTCAAGACCGCCGCCGGTGAGGTGGTCATTGCCCGACCCGGCGTTGTAGAGGACCTTCTCGACATTGACGATCTGGGCGCCGGCACTGTCGACACTGCCCGCGCTGTCGAGCGTGAAGGTGAGGTTGGCGGTGCTGAGGTGCCGATCGATGGAGACCTGGTCGATGCCGGCGCCGCCATCGACCAGATCATGTCCGTCGTAGATCAGGAGGTTGTCATTGCCATCGCCGCCGCGCAGCGTGTTGTCGCCTGTGCCCCCGTCCATCCGGTCGTTGCCGTTGCCCCCGTCCAGCGTATCGTTGCCACCTTCCCCGAACAGCGAGTCGTTGCCGTCCAGCCCGTTCATGATGTCGTCGAGATTGGTGCCTTCCAGGTGGTCGTCGCCCGGCGTGCCGTTGAAGATCGCCATTATTCTCTCCCCTCATGTCCATCGGATGGGGCCTCGCGTCAAAGCCCCTTGCCCGCGGCGCGATGGGGCCGATCCAGGAGCGATGTGCGGCATCAGGACAGCCCGTGCGAAGGGTTGCAGGGGGGGCAGCCCCCAGCAATCCCCGAAAATCAGGATCTGGACACGGCGCCTGAGCTGTGATGCGAGCGGGCGCGGCCAAGCGCCGAACAGGCCGAGGATCAGGCGGTGGCGGCCACCTCGGTGCGGATGATCCTGACCTGGCAGGACGGCTCAGATCGCAACGCGCTCCGCGAGTTCGATCGTCCGTTCCGGCGGCAGTTCGAAGAATTCGGCGGCGCTGGTGGCGTTCTGGGCGATGAGGGTGAACAGCCGCTCGCGCCACATCTCCATCCCCGGCTTCGTCGTCGCCACCGGGATCACCCGGCCCAGGAAATAGGTCGTGTCCGCTCGGTCGAGGATTAGCCCGAGCGCCTCGCACTGGTGCAGCACCCGCGGCACACTGGGATCCTGCATGAAGCCGAAGCGGGCCTCGACCACCAGGATATCCGGGGCGAGTTCCCGGATCTGCACGCGGTCGGCCCGGGGCACGCGCGGCTCGGCCTCGGTCGCGATCGACAGCACGATGACGCGCTCATGCAGGAATTTGTGGTGCTGGATGTTCAGCTGCAGCGCCCGCGGCACCCGGTCCCTCTGGCTGCTGAGATAGACCGCGGTGCCGGGAATCCGCGGGGCGCCGCGCCGGCTGAGCAGGAAATCGGCAAGGGATTGCGGTTCGGCCGGCGTGTACATGGCCACCAGCGCGCGGCCGCGATACCAGGTGCACATCACCAGCCCCGTCAGCGCCCCGATCAGCAGCGGCAGCCAGCCGCCATCGGCGACCTTCAGCAGGTTGGCGCCGAAGAAGGCGAGGTCGAAGACCAGGAAGAAGGCGATCACCGCGAAGGCGACGGGCCGCTTCCAGTGCCACAGGCCGATCGCGACGTTGAGCATCAAGAGCGTCGTCAGCGCCATCGTCCCGGTCACGGCGATGCCGTAGGCCGCGGCGAGGGCGGAGGACGACCGGAAGCCGAGAACCAGCAGGCAGACGCCGATCAGCAGCAGACGGTTGATCGTCGGCAGGTAGATCTGCCCGATATGGTCTTCCGAGGTGTGCAGGATGTGCGTGCGCGGGAACACGCCGAGTTGGACCGCTTGGCGCGTCAGGGAATAGGCGCCGGAGATCACGGCCTGCGAAGCGATGATCGTCGCCATCGTCGCCAGGATCACGAGCGGGATCAGCAGCCAGTCCGGCGCCATGCCGAAGAACGGGTTGTCCACCCGCTCCGGCGTGCTGAGCACCAGGGCCGCCTGGCCGAGATAGCAGATGACCAGGGCCGGCAGCACGAAGAAGAACCAGCCCAGGCGGATCGGCCGCCGGCCGAAATGCCCCATATCGGCATACAGCGCCTCGCCGCCGGTCACTGTCAGCACTACGGCGCCCAGCGCGACGAAGGCGCCGAAGCCGTTGATCCTGAAGAAGTGCACGGCGTGGCGCGGGTCGAGCGCCACCAGGATGGCGGGGTGCTGGGCGATCTGGACCAGACCCAGCACCAGGATGACCGCGAACCACAGCGTCATGACCGGCCCGAAGAACCGGCCGATTACATCCGTGCCGTGCCGCTGCACCAGGAACAGACCCAGCAGGATGGCCAGGGCCACCGGCACGACCAGGACGTCGAGGCCGGGCGCGATGCTCTTCATCCCCTCGACCGCGGACAGGACGGAGATGGCGGGGGTGATCAGGGCGTCGCCGTAGAACAGGGCGGCCCCGGCAATGCCCAGCAACACCACGGTCGCGGCGCCCAGCGGCCCCGCCCGGCGTGCCAGGGTGAGCAGCGCCAGGATGCCGCCTTCGCCGCGATTGGCGGCGCGCATCACGAACAGCACGTATTTGGCGGTGACGACGATCAGCAGTGACCAGAAGATCAGCGAGGCCAGGCCGAGCACATTGGCCCGGTCGACCGGCAGGCCGTGCGGACCGCGCAGGGCCTCGTGCATGGCATAGAGCGGGCTGGTGCCGATGTCGCCGAACACCACCCCGACCGCACCGACGACCAGCTTCGCCAGCGGCTTCTGGCGGGCGCCCTCACCCTCGTCGCTCTCGGGGGCGAAGGGCAGCAGCGGATCGTCCGGATGATCCGGGCGGACGGAGACCGGATCGGTATCCGCCGCAGCCATCGGTCCGGCGGCAAGTCGAAAGGAAGGAGGCGCGGTGTGGGCGGTCACCTGGTCGGCCTTCGCTTGGGTCCTGCCCGGCCGGCATCACTGCGCCGGGCGGACTTGCCCTTATCCCTTAGCCGCGCCCGGCTGCGAGTGAACATGCAAAGGGGTCATGCTGTCATCCCGACCGGCGGAAACCCAGGCGATCCGAAGCATCTCTCCGGCCGCCATGCCCGGCTAGCGGGTGCCCTTTCGCCCCTCGGGGGACATCGCCGGCTCCATGATGAAGGGAGTTGGGCTGACCATCGATTGGCAGTGCCTTTGTATGGCAACCAGGACCCCACCCAATTCATACCGAACCAGATCACCACCAGGCACCATTTCGCCGAACGCGGTAAGTGTCAGTTCAAGGTATTTCCTGGATATCTCCAAAGCCTCCACATATTCGATCGGTTTGCCAGGTTTTGCTTTTTTCAAGGCTCCCGACAAATTTCCATCAAATGACTTCTTCAGCTTTTTAATTTTGTCTTTTGCTTGATTCTTTGCGGTCTTATCCAATGAAAGCGAATTTATCTTACCGGAAATCTTCGACTTGGCAGCACTCCAGCGTTCCGCCAATTCCTTCGCGGAGGCCGAATCCGGCTGGATCGCCGCGATCCCATCATCATAGCCGGGTGGCTGCTCATAAGATGGCAAAGTGCCGCCTTGGGACGGGACATCGCCGTATCGTGGCGGATTGCCCACCGGCCCCTCCTCCGGCTCCGAGCCCCCCAGCGTCGCATCGCTCCCGCTATCGATCTGCTGCGGATAGCCGTGCCGCGACGAACGGGCTGCCGATGCGGCGTTGGTCAGCATCTCCAGATCCAGCTCGGAATAGGTGAAACTCGAACCGTCCGAGAGCGGGGTCGAGGCCGGCGTCTCTCCGTCGTCGGAAACCGCATCGTCGTCATCGAGCAGGCGTCCGACCGGATTGCCGGGTCTTACCATTTCGTCGGGGATTGCCCTGTCGTCCGGCCATTCCTCGGCCAGGTCCAGGCGTTCCCGCACGGCATTCTGATCTGCCAACCTGTCCCGGGAGATCGTCCCGGTGCGAATGAACCACGTGCTCAGTGTCCTCGATAACGGCATCACCTATCCCGATGTCTGCGTGGTCGCCCGACGCTCTGTTTCCAGGGCGTCTTACACCTCGAGCCGACTGATCGATTTTTGTGTTCGCCGCCCATGCCGTCGGGGCAAAGGCCAACCGCCGAGATGTGGTGCCGTCCCGGCCATTTCGGAAATGCGTTTGTGACATGGAGCGATACACCCGGCCGAGATCGCGGCACGCCGGACGCCGGACGCCGCTGCAAGGTTCAGCCTGGGCTTCACTCTATAGCGAAGCCGAAATATCCATTACAAACCAAAGACTTGCGCCGTTGACCCATGGTGATGAAGGACCTATGTGAAGGGCCCTGCCCGCTATCGGATCATCGCCGTGCCCATCTCCACCACCCTCGGCCTCGCCATCGGCTTGTCGATGGACGCCTTCGCCGCCGCCATCGGCAAGGGCGCCGCCGCCGGTCGCATCCCGATCCGTGCCCAGGCGGTGGAGGCGGTGCGCGTCGGCGCCGTGCTGGGCGCGTTCGAGCTGGTCATGCCGCTGCTGGGCTGGGCGCTGGGCATCGCCTTCGCCGGGGCAGTGGCGGCGGTGGACCACTGGATCGCCTTCGTCCTGCTCGGGCTGGTCGGCGGCCGCATGGCCTGGCATGGGCTGCAGCCGGACAAGGCCGCGGCGCCGGACCGCCGGTCGAGCCTGGCGGCGCTGCTGATGGCCGGCATCGCCACCAGCATCGACGCGACCGCCGTCGGGGTCAGCCTGGCCTTCGTGCAGATCGACATCTGGACCGCCAGCCTGACCATCGGCGCCGTCACCTTCGGCATGTGCCTGCTGGGCTTCGGCCTGGGCCGCGGCGCTGGCGCGCGGCTGGGCCGGCTGGCCGAGATCCTGGGCGGCTTCGGCCTGATCCTGGTCGGCGCCAGGATCCTGGCCGAACACCTCGGCGGGGCCTGAGCCCCACCCCGCTTCAGGGGTCTCGGCCGGCCTTCTTAGGGACACAGACCGTCTGGTAAGCTGGCGGCAGTGACAGGTCCTGGCGGGGAACGGATGGATCGGGCGGACGCAATCCTGGAGGCTGTGCAGCGGATCTACGATGCCGCGGCGTCGCCGGAGGCGTGGCCCGGCGTGGTCGAGGCCATCGCCGCCGCCGCCAACGGCCAGCGCGGATCCCTGCTGGTCGAGAACCGGCCCCGGCGGCAGGCGGATCTGATGGTCGGCTGGCGCTGGGACCCGGACCATCTGGCCCGCATGTCGGCGCCGGGCGCGCCCCGGACCGCGCCCTGGGCGACCCGGCTGCCCTTCGGCCGGGCCGTGCGCAGCCTGGAGCTGAAGCCGGAGCGCGATTTCATCCGGTCGGACTTCTACAATGACGTCGTGCGGCCGAATGGCGACTTCCACGGCGTGGTGGCGCTGGTGCAGCAGTCGCCGACCCACAGCAGCTACGTCGCCGTCCGCCGGATCCTCGGCGAGCCGAACTTCGCCGACCGCGATGTCGCGGCGCTGCAGGCGATCCTGCCCCACCTCACCCGCACCCTCGAACTGCGCGGGCGGCTGGGCGATGCCGATCTGCGCGTCGCCTCCACCATGGCCGCCCTCGACCGCATCGATCTCGGCATCATCCTGTGCGACGGGGAGAGCCGGCCGATCCACCTGAACCGGCGGGCCGAAGCGATCGTCGCCCGCCCCGACGGGCTGTCCATCGGCCCGGACGGCATCGCCGCCGCACTGCCCGAAGAAACCCGCCGGCTGCGGCAGGCGGTGGCGCTGGCCGCGGCAGCCGGGACCGCCGCCGCCGGCATCGACGCCGCGGCCCGCGCCGCCGCCGCCGGAACCCGGATGCGCCTCTCGCGCCCGACCGGCGCGCGCCCCCTGTTGCTGACCGTGATCCCGCTGCGGTCCGACGGCGATGGTGGGCGGGCGCAACCGCAGGTGGCGATCTTCATCACCGATCCTGATCGCACCGCGATCCCGGCCCCCACCGTGTTGCAGGAGATGTTCGGCCTGACCGCGGCGGAGGCCGTCTTCGCCGTCGAGATCGGCCAAGGCGATGGCGTGCAGGCCGCCGCCGAGCGCCTGTCGATCGCCGGCAGCACGGCCCGCACCCACCTGGCACGCGTCTTCGAGAAGACCGGCACAAGCCGCCAGGCGGAACTGGTGCGCCTGCTGATGCAGTGCGGCCTGTCCGCGCTGTCGCTCGACTAAGCGAAGAGGCCGCCCCGCCCTACTCCGCCGCCAGCTTCGGCGCGGCCGGGGTGCGCAGGCTGGCCAGCAGCTCGGCCTCCCGCTCCTTGGCCTTGGCCAGGGCGCCGTCCTTGATGTGGCCGTAGCCGCGGATCTGTTCCGGCACCCGGGCGATGGCGACGCAGATCGCATGGGTGTCGGTGCCGAGCCGGGCCAGCAACTCCTCGACCACCGCCTCGTAGTCGCTGATCAGCTGCCGCTCGGTCTTGCGTTCGGCGGTGCGGCCGAACGGGTCGAAGGCGGTGCCGCGCAGCCGCTTCATCCGGGCCAGCAGGCCGAAGGCCTTCATCATCCACGGGCCGTAGCTGCGCTTCTTCAGATGCCCGGTTTCCGGGTCCTTCTCCGCGAGGCCGGGCGGCGCCAAGTGGAACTGCAGCTTGTAGTCGCCCTCGAACTGGGCTTCGAGCTGCTTTAGGAAGCTGCCGTCGGTGTAGAGCCGGGCGACCTCGTACTCGTCCTTGTAGGCCAGCAGCTTGAAGTAGTTCCGGGCCACCGCGTCGGTCAGCTCCTCGCGGCCCAGTCTGGCCTCGGCCGCCCGAACCTTGCCCACCAGCGCGGTGAAGCGCGCGGCATAGGCGGCGTCCTGGTAGGCGGTCAGCTGCTCGACCCGGCGGGCCAGCACCTCGTCCAAGGTCTTCGACAGCTTGCGCACCGCCTCCGGCGCCGGCGCCACCAGCCGTTCGACCCGGGCAAGGTCGTGGGCGGCGCGGCGGCCCCACAGGAAGGCGGCCTTGTTCATCGAGACGGCGGTGGCGTTCAGCTCGATCGCCTTCTCGATCGCCTCATGCGACACCGGCACCAGCCCCTTCTGCCAGGCGTAGCCGAGCATGAACAGGTTGGTGGCGATGCTGTCGCCCAGCAGCGCCGTGGCGATCCGGGTGGCATCGACAGTGTCGAGCAAGGCCGGGTCGCCGCCGTTCTTGGCCACGGTGTCGAGCATCGACTTGCCGGGGATGCGGAAATCCGGGTTCTGGGTGAAGGCGCCGGTGATCGCCTCGTTGCTGTTCACCACCTGGCGGGTCAGGCCGGGATGGATCTTGGACTGCGCCTCGCCGGAGGCCGCGACCACCAGGTCGCAGCCCAGCATCAGCCGGGCGCCGCCGGCGGCGATGCGCACGGCGTGGATGTCGATCGGCTCCTTGGCGATGCGGACATGGCTGACCACGGCGCCACCCTTCTGCGCCAGGCCGGCCTGGTCGAGCACCGAGACGCCCTTGCCCTCGAGATGCGCGGCCATGCCCAGCAGCGCGCCGATGGTGATGACGCCGGTGCCGCCGATGCCCGTGATCATGATGCCATAGGGCTGGTCCAGCGCCGGCAGCACCGGCTCCGGCAGCACCGGGAACAGATCCGTGGTGCCCTGCGCCGCCGGCTTCGGCTTGCGCGGCGACCCGCCCAGCACCGAGACGAAGGACGGGCAGAAGCCGTTGACGCAGGAGAAGTCCTTGTTGCAGCTGGACTGGTCGATCGCCCGCTTGCGGCCGTATTCGGTTTCGACCGGCACCACCGACAGGCAGTTCGAGACCTTCGAGCAGTCGCCGCAGCCTTCGCACACCGCCTCGTTGATGAAGACCCGGCGGGCCGGATCCTCCATCAGGCCGCGCTTGCGGCGGCGGCGCTTCTCGGCAGCGCAGGTCTGGTCGTAGATCATGACCGTGACCCCGGCCGTGTCGCGCAGCCGCTGCTGCACATGGTCAAGCTCGTCGCGATGCTCGACCACCACGCCATGCGGCAGCAGGGTGCTGTGCATGCCGGGCTCGCCGTAGATCTCCGGCCGGTCGGTGACCACGACCATGGTCTTGACGCCCTCGGCCGCCAGCTGGGCCGCGATCATCGGCACGGTGATGGTGCCGTCGACCGGCTGGCCGCCGGTCATCGCCACGGCGTCGTTGTAGAGAATCTTGTAGGTGACGTTGGCGCCGGCCGCGAGCGCGGCCCGGATCGCCAGGCTGCCGGAGTGGAAATAGGTGCCGTCGCCGAGATTGACGAAGACGTGTTTCGTCTCCGTGAACGGCGCCTGGCCGATCCAGGCGGCGCCTTCGCCGCCCATCTGGCTGAAGGTCTCGGCTTTGCGCTCGGGCATCCAGGTCGCCATGTAGTGGCAGCCGATGCCGGCCAGCGCCCTGCTGCCCTCCGGCACCCGGGTCGAGGTGTTGTGCGGACAGCCGGAGCAGAAATACGGCACCCGGTCGACCGCCGCCTTGACGATCTTCTTCTGGCTCTCGCGCTCCTCGAGATAGCGCACCCGTTCGGCCAGGCCGGAATGGTCGAGGTATTTCAGCAGCCGCTTGCCGATGACGACGGCGATCTGGGCCGGCGTCAGCTCGCCCGTGGAGGGCAGGATCCAGTTGCGGCCCTCGTCGAACTTGCCGACGATCACCGGCCGCTTGTCGGCCTGCCAATTGTACAGCTGTTCCTTCAGCTGGTTCTCGATCAGGGCGCGCTTCTCCTCGACCACGATCAGCTCGTCGAGGCCTTCAGCGAAGGCGCGCACGCCGCTGGGCTCCAGCGGCCAGGGCATGCCGACCTTGTAGATGCAGATGCCGAGTTCGGCCGCCAGCGCCCGGTCGATGCCGAGATCGTCCAACGCCTGGCGCACGTCGAGATAGGATTTGCCCGTGGTGACGATGCCGAAGCGGTGCCGGCCGCTGTCATAGACCAGGTGGTCGAGCTTGTTGGCGCGGGCGAAGGCGAGGGCTGCGTACAGCTTGTCGCGCATCAGCCGCTCTTCCTGCACCAGCGGCGGGTCGGGCCAGCGGATGTTCAGCCCATCCGGCGGCATCGCGAAATCCTCGGGCAGCACGATGCCGACCCGGTTCGGATCGACATGCACCGAGGCCGAGCTGTCGACATTCTCGGCAATGGTCTTAAAGCCGACCCACAGGCCGGAGTAGCGGCTCATCGCCCAGCCATAGAGGCCGTAATCCAGGATCTCCTGGACATTCGACGGGTTCAGCACCGGCATCATATGGGCGACGAAGGCGTGTTCGGACTGGTGCGGCACGGTCGAGGATTTGCAGGCGTGGTCGTCGCCGGCCAGGGCCAGCACGCCGCCGAATCTCGAGGTGCCTGCGAAGTTCGCATGCTTCAGCACGTCGCCGGAGCGGTCGACGCCGGGGCCCTTGCCGTACCAGATGCCGAAGACGCCATCATACTTCGCGCCGGGCCACAGCCCGACCTGCTGGCTGCCCCAGACCGCGGTGGCGCCGAGGTCTTCATTCACCCCGGGCTGGAATTCGATGTGCTGCTTCTTCAGGAACTTGCGGGCCGACCACAGCGCCTGGTCGTAGCCGCCGAGCGGCGAACCACGATAGCCGGAGATGAAGGCCGCGGTGTTCAGCCCGGCTGCGGCGTCGCGCTGGCGCTGCATCAGCGGCAGGCGGACCAGCGCCTGGATGCCGGTGAGATAAATCCGGCCGGAATCGAGGCTGTACTTGTCCTCGAGGCTCACGGATGCAAGGGCCGTTGCCGTCATCAGATGCCTCCCGTAGAGCCGCCGGCTTGTTGGTCCGGCTGCCCATAAGAGGTAATCTTATTTCGCGTTTCGGACAATCGGCCGGGCGGTGGCGGCGGCAGAAAGCAACGGGAAACCGACAGTCTTGCTGTCCTTGATGGAAGATTGCAGGCTTTGCCAAAATCGAGACGGAAACGAACCCGCCGGCCGCCGCGCAACAGCCGCGACATCGCCCGGGGGTGACGGATCGGGGGCCAAGCCCTAGATAGGACGGGCGACCAGCGCACCCGCGCGGTCATGGCGTCCCGACATCCGGTTTGAATCATGGCCGACGAAGAGAACAGTTTTGGTGGGCGGCTGCGCCGCTACGCCCGCGTCTCCGGCGCGATGGGCGGCCTGGCCGCCCGGGTGGCGGGCGAGCGCTATCTCGGCCTGAAGGTCGACCGCGACGCCCATGCCAGCGAGCTGCGGGTGGCGCTGGGCGGGCTGAAGGGCCCGCTGATGAAGGTGGCGCAGATGCTGGCCACCATCCCCGAGGCGGTGCCGAAGGAATACGCGCAGGAGCTGCAGCAGCTGCAGGCCGATGCGCCGTCGATGGGCTGGCCCTTCGTCAAGCGGCGGATGGCGAGCGAGCTGGGTCCCGACTGGCAGGGCCGGTTCGAGAGCTTCGAGCATGAGGCGGCGGCCGCGGCCTCGCTGGGCCAGGTGCACAAGGCGATCGGCCATGACGGGCGCCGGCTGGCCTGCAAACTGCAGTACCCCGACATGCAGTCGGCGGTCGAAGCCGATTTGAAGCAGCTCAAGCTGATCCTCGGCATCTTCGAGCGCTACGACAAGACCGTCTCGACCAAGCAGATCCACGCAGAGATCTCGGAGCGGCTGCGCGAGGAGCTGGACTATTCGCTCGAGGCCAAGCACTCGCGGCTATACGCCGACATGCTGGCGAAGGAAGCGAACGTCCATGAGCCCGAGGTGGTACCGGAGCTGTCGACCAAGCGGCTGCTGACCACCACCTGGCAGGATGGCAAGAAGATCCTGACCTTCGTCGAGGGCAGCGAGGAGCAGCGGGCCCAGCTGGCGCTGAACATGTTCCGCGCCTGGTACGTGCCGCTGTACTTCTATGGCGTGATCCATGGCGACCCGCATCTGGGCAACTACTCGGTGCGGGACGATGATTCGATCAACCTGATGGATTTCGGCTGCGTCAGGGTGTTCCCGCCCAGCTTCGTCGGCGGGGTGATCGAGCTGTACCGGGCGCTGGAGACCAATGACCGCGACCGCGCGGTCGAGGCCTACAAGACCTGGGGCTTCAAGAACATGACCAACGAGCTGGCCGACGTGCTGAACGTCTGGGCCGGCTTCCTGTACGGCCCGATCCTGGAGAACAAGGTCCGGCTGATCGGCGAGGCCAAGAACGGCGTTTATGGCCGCGAGACCGCCGAACAGGTGCACAAGCAGCTGCGCCAGGTCGGCGGCATCGAGGTGCCGCGCGAATTCGTGTTCATGGACCGCGCCGCCCTGGGCCTGGGGTCGGTGTTCATCCATCTCAAGGCCAAGGTGAACTGGCACACCCTGTTCAACGAGCTGATCGCCGATTTCGACCTGGCGTCGCTGACCAAGCGGCAGAGCGACATCCTGAAGAAGCACGACATCCCGCTGCCGGTGGCTGGACGCTGACACCGGCAGCGGGCGGTCATCGCCTCAGTTCGCCGACGGCCCAGCCTTGACGACCGGCTGGCCCTGCGGCGGCTTCGGCCCGCCCGGGTAGAATGTCGAAGCGGGATTGGCCTGCATGAAATCATAGACCACCGCGCCGAGCGGGCGTTTCTGCCGCTCGGACGGCGCCTGCTGCCACGGCACGATGTCGCGCAGTGCCGCCAGCGCCGCGGTCGGCACGGCCCCGAAGTTGCGCCCGGGAGTCTGGACCTTGCGCACGTCCATCCAGAAGCTTCCCATCAGCACGTCCTGGGCCAGGAGCTGGAAGGACAGGTCGACCGCGTCACGGGCATGCTGGGTCTTGAGGCGGGTTTCCGCCTGCAGGTCTTCGACCGTGGCGACGATGGCCTGTCCGGCCGGCGTCACCGGCATGCCCATGGCCGACAACTCCAGCCAGAGATCGGTCGGCAGGTAGCCGTCCCGGCCCGGCACCTTGCTGCGCATGTCGGCGCTCAGGATATCGGCCGGCTTCACCACCGTGAAGAAGGGGTTGCGGAAGCGCTCGATCCGCTGGGCGATCGCCACGTCCATGTTGGTCAGCGCGATGGTGAAGGCTTCCACCTGATTGGCGAGGGGATAGGGATCCCAGTTGGCGTTGGAGAAGATGTAGCCAGACTGGCCGTGGCTGAGCGGGCCGCCCTTGACGTAATACTTCATGAACTGCGGCGTGCTCAGCTCCCACGAGCTTGCCGGGGTCAGGCCGGGCAGGACCGCCGGATTGTGGTCGGACGCGTTGATCGACTGCAGCGTGGAATCGCGCAGCTCGGCCCAGGCCTGCCAGGCCGAGCCCTGACGCTGGCTGGAGGCGCGCATGCTTTCGGGATCCTGGATGATGCGGGCCGGGTCTTCATCGAAGAGATAGCTGCCCCGGATCATGTCCATGACCCGCGAGGCGTCCCAGGTCAGCCATGGATAGGGACGCATCGCCTGCACCTGTGAGGAGATCGGCGTGACGCTGGAATTCATGCCGACGAGATCCATCGCGTAGGCCAGGTCCGTCCATTCCAGCAGGCGGCGCGAATCGGCCAGCAGCAGCACGGCCTGGGCCTGCGCATAGGCGTTGGTGCTGATCAGGGCGGCATCATCGGCGGCGAAGGGCTCCAGCGGCTTCAGGCCGGCCTTGGCCAGAGCGTCGGCGGCCGGCATGCGCACGCCGCGGTAATAGGCATCGCCTTCGCCGACCATGGTCCCCGCGATGTTCTCCATGGTGGGCAGGTCGCCCTCGCCGAGCGTCCCGCGCGACTGCACCACCGGGGTGACGCGCGCATTGAGCATGTCGACCAGGATATGCGTCAGCTGCGGGCTGGCCGCCTCATAGGACATGGTGTTGGCGCGGATGGCCATGATGGCGCGGACGAGCGCCTCCTCATGCAATTCCGGGCCAAAGCCGCCGGCGACCCCGCTCCTGAAGCGCGCCAGCTGCTGCTCTTTCAGCAGTTGCGTGTTTTCGGGCGTGGTCGGGTCGCCCGAAAAGATCACCGTTTCGCGCTGGTCGCCGGCCCCCCGGTTGAACCAGTAGATCGTCACGTTCTCGGCCGCGCCTTCCAGCAGGAGCCCGTAGGCATCGGCCGAGCGTTGCAGGGCTTCGTTGCTGAGCTTCACCTTCGCCCCGTCGCGGGCGATGGCGATCACCTGCTCGATCGTGAGGTCATGGCCGGTCAGCGTGATCGTCTTGTCCGCGGCCGTCTCGGCGATGGCCTGGTAGGTCTCCGGCATCTCAAAGGCGTGGAGGGATTGGGGCGCCACGAAGAGGGCGAGCACCGGTAACGCACGCAACAGGAATTTCGGGCAGGCGGAGGCAATCCGAACCGGCATGAACATCTCCCGCTGATGATGGAAATCTATGGGAACAATTTCACTATACAGAAAAAATGTTTCCTGAAAAGGCGTCCGGAACGACTGCGAAACGCGACGCGGGCAAGGGCCGCTGCCGGCAGCCCGACGCAGCCGCACGGCAGCCATGCCGGGCACCGAAACGGTGGATCAGGGGTTTCTTAGGGTGAACAATGGGTTCGAGACCGTTGAGCCCCCGGAGGCCCCGATGACCATCCAGCACCTGCTCGTCCCCCTCAGCGGCCATGCCGGCGACCGCGCCGCCCTCGATGCCGCGCTGCTCCTGGCCAAGCGCTTCGACGCGTCGGTCGAGGTGCTGTCGCTGCGCCCCGACCCGCAGCGGGTCCTGGCCTATACCGGGGCCGAGATGGCGGTGGCCACCAGCATGCTGCTCGACGGTGCCGAGAAGGCGTCGACCGAGGTCGCCACTCGCAACCGCGCCGTGTTCGAGGCCGCCAAGGCCGCGTCCGGCGCCGGGCCCGAGGTCGAATACCATGAGGAGACCGGCAGCGAGAGCGCGCTGGTCGGCCGCCGCGGCGCCGTCTCCGACCTGATCGTGACGCCCGGCCCGGGCCAGGACCAGACCGCCAGCCGCGCGGTGCTGGAGGCCGCGCTGTTCGAGACCGGCCGCGCCGTGCTGATCGTGCCCGGCCCCGCCCCGGCCGATTTCGCCGAGCGCGTCCTGATCGCCTGGGACGGCGGCAAGGAATCGGCGCGCAGCGTCGCCGCCGCCCTGCCCTTCCTGGAAGGGGCGACCGCCGTCAGCGTCTACACCCGCGACGAGGGCGAGGACCGCTGCACCGCGGCGGAGCTGGTGCAGTATCTCAGCCGCCACGGCGCGCCGTCGAACCGGATCGCTGACGAGGACCCGAAGCAGGCCGTGGACGCCGCCATCCTGGCCGCCGCCCAGCGCGCCAGTGCCGGGCTGATCGTGATGGGCGGCTACAGCCACAGCCGCTTCCGCGAGATGATCCTGGGCGGCGTGACCGAGCACATGCTGTTCCACGCCCCCTGCCCGGTGCTGATGGCGCATTGAGCGTATGCGTTTGCCTCTGTCGCTTGCGGGAGTTTCTCGAAATACCCAAACCGTCATCGCGAGCGCAGCGACGCGATCCAGTCCCGCCACCGCCAACCGCACGGGCGGTGGCAATCCTGGATCGCCACGCCCTGCGGGTTCGCGATGACGGGAAGGGGTTGGCGGGGTCGGCCTAGCCTTCCCACGAATGACGGTGCCGGGACGCAAACGCCTCCGGCCCCACCCGCGGAGCGGGAGAGGCGGCGGCAAGGGGTTCCGTAGGTTGGGTTCGCACCCGCGAACCCAACCTACGTCCCTATCCGGATTCTCTGGGAATCCGCAGGGCGACACGAAGCCGGCGCCAGGCCTCGGCTTTGCGGCGGTGGGCTTCCGCAGGGATCGCATCGCCGCTGGGTGCCGCCACCGGATCGGTATCCGGAGGATCCTTGTCAGGGGGATCGATATCGGGTGGGTCGGATGTCGCCGCAGCATCGCCGGTCTTGCGCCGGCGGTCCTGATGCCTGGACCCGCCCGCAGCCCCCGGGGCCAGCGCCGCTTCGGCGGCTTCGGCCAGGGCGGTTCGGTCGGGCCGGAGGCCGAGGGCGCGGCACAGGCTGCGGATCAGGGCCTCGATCGGCAGAGCCCGGTCTTTGAGATCGATGTCGATACGATCAGGGTGATCGCCGGACAGCCGGGACCACAGCTCGCTCGTCAGCCGTTCCCGCTTGTCGGCATCATCCGGCGCGGCGGCGGCGATGGCGCGGGTCACGCCCTGGGCGACCTGGCGGCGCCGGTCGGCGACCTCGGCCAGACGGTCATCCCGGCCCCGTTCGGCGGCCTGCAGCGCCTCCGCCTGCTCTTCCTTCAGCCGGGCCATCAGCGCGATGCCGCGGCGGACGCCCGTCACCAGGCGGCTGAACCGGGTTTCGGCCTTGCAGGCCTGCTCGAATTGGCCGGCCTTGAGGGCGGCTACGCCCGCCTCCTGGAAGCCCCGGGCGAATTCGCCGCTCAGCGTCACCAGGGCGGACAGCAGCGCGACATAGGCCTCATTGGCCGGCGAAGCGTCGGGTGCTGTCTCGATCCTGGTGGTGGCGTTGTTCATCTCTCAATAAGAACATAATAGGAACATTAAAGTCAAGACAGACCCCGCCCGCAGGCTTCGTCCTACCCTGCCTGACCGGTGTTTTGCAGCGCGGTGGTGAGTTCGTATGTCTCGTAGGGCTTGGCCAGCAGGACGGAGCCCGCGACGCCGAATTCCGCGTGATCCGCCTGGCCGGCCAGGCCGCTGGTGTAGACAACCAGAAGCATGGGATGATGCACCCTGGCCTGCCGGGCGACATGCCAGCCGGAGAGGCCGGGCCCGAGATCGATATCAGTGAACAGCAGATCGAGGCCGGGGGTCGCAACAGCCAGTGCCAACGCGTCCTCGCCCGTCGCCGCCGCGATCACCGCATATCCCATTTGCTGGAATGTAAGTTCAGCCATCGCCCGCGAAATGGGCTCGTCCTCGACAACGAGCACGGTGCGCATGGTTGCTGCCTGTTTCATTATGTACGCAGACAACACGAGCGCTATGAACACAGTTCCTGGCAAAGGTACTACGCAAAACAAGAGTGGCTGGATCAGATCAGCAGTCGCGCCGCGGGAATGATTAATTGTACGGTCAGCCCGTCCGGCCGCCAGATCCGGTTGATCGTGCCGCCGAGCTGGCTGGTGGCGGCGCTGTCGCACATATAGGTGCCGAACCCGGTGGCTTGAGGCGGCGCCAGATTGCCCGGCACCTCATGTTCGGACCATTCGAGATGGAGCTGGCCGTCCGGTTGCGACCATGTCACGGCGATGCGGCCCTGATCGCCGGCCAGGGCGCCGTACTTCGCGGCATTGGTCGCCAGCTCGTGCAGCAGCATCGCGAGGCTGGTCACGGCGTGCCCCTTTAGGGTGATGTCAGGGCCTTGCAGCGACACACGCTCACCGTCGCCGCCATAGGGCGCGAGGATCGCCCGCACGAGGTCCGGCAGTGTCGTATCGGTCGATGCGCGGCCCGGAGCGGCGTCTTCCAGCGTCAGATCGTTGACCCGGGCCAGGGCGCCCAGGCGCCCCCTGACCGCGGTCGCCAGCTCCCGCGCGCTGCCGGCACTGCGGACACTCAGGGTGATCACCGCACCGGCGAGGGCAAAAACGTTCTTCACCCGATGGCTCATCTCGCGGAGCAGCAGGGCCTGCTGCGCCTCCGCCATTCGGCGTTCCGAAATATCCCGGGCGATTTTCGAGGCGCCGACGACATGGCCGGCGTGATCCAGAACCGGCGAGACCGTCAGCGAGACGGGGACCAAGCTGCCATCCTTGCGGCGCCGCATGGTTTCCAGGCGCTCGGTGCGCTGACCCGCCCTGATGCGGGCGAGGATTTCGGTTTCCTCGCTGCGTCGCTCTTCCGGGATGACGATGGTGATCGGCTGCCCGATCGCCTCGTCAGCGGCGTAGCCGAACAGCCGCTCCGCACCCGGATTCCAATCGGTGATGACGCCGTCGAGGTCCTTGGCGATGACGGCGTCGTCCGCCGATTCAACGATGGCGGCCAGCCGGTGCGTCGCGCGCTCGAACTGCTGGTGTTCACTGGCATCGACCAGGGTGTTCACCGCGCCGGTAAGGGCGCCGCCCGCATCGAACAACGGGACGGGATACGACATGAACGGCACCCGGGACCCATCTGGCCGCTGCAGGATCGCCCCCATCCCCCTGATGGCGCGCTTCTGAGTCAACGCGAGAGCCATCGGCGATTGATCGTGCGGCAGGGCGGTGCCGTCCGGCCAGAACAACCGCCACGACCCGCAAAATTCGGCTTCCCCGAGCTCGGGGCGATAGCCCCACAGCTCCGCCGCCGCGTCGTTGAAATAGGTGATCTTCCCCGCAGCGTCCGTGGCATAGACCGCGACGGCCTGTGCCTGAAGAATTTCACTGGCCTGCCCGTTGTCGACCCCTGGCGACGACGAAGCCGGCTGCTCGGCCAAAGCCGGGCGGCTGTCTGCGGATGTCATGTCGTCCTCGTTCCGGCCGGTCCCGACCAGCTTCCGTCGGCCTTACGGAAAGGCCGAGTCCGCGGTGGATATCCCAGATGGAACCGAGTTTCGGCGCCAACCCGAATGGGGTCATCGGACGATCCGACGGTGACCCAGGGTACGCCACAAGGGGGTTTTGTGCCAGCATTGGGGTCGATCAGCCCACGGGCTGCGCCGGCGGGAACGTCCAGCTGCCATCGCGGATCTCCGCCCGCGGGCGGAACAGGCGCACCGTGTAGTTCCAGCCCGCCGCGACCGGCAGGCAGTTGCGGATTGTGCCGTCGCAGCCGCCGAACTGGATGGTGACCGTGCCGTCTGGGCCCTTCACCGCCGTGAGGCTGTTCACCGCATAGGCGTTGGCCGGATCGGGCTGGAGATAGCCCGCGCTGTTGTAGACGGTCAGCGACCAGAAGCCGTCGACCGGCACAGTGCCGACCGTCAGCCGATGGATGGTGGCGCCGTCGTTGCGGGCCGGCGTGATCGGCAGGTACAGCGCGTCGGCCTCGGGGTTGCCGCCCCACAGCATGGCGCTGCCGATCAGGTGCCGGATCGGGTCGACCTGATCGGGGCCGGCGCCGAACATCCGCCGGGTGTCGGACACGGTGGTGCCGAGCTGCTGCAGCGCCGCCCGGATGGTGCCGAGGCTGGCCGGATCCCAATCCGGCACCTCGAAGCTGCCGGGGTGGTCCTGGCCGAGCGTGACCTTGTCCTGCAGGGCATGGACCGCGGAGACATCCTCGGGTTTGGAGAAATCGACCAGGAAGCGGACCACGACGATGGCGTAGCGCGTGCCGACCGCCTGCCGGGTCAGGCTGTGCGGGCCGGCATCATAGGCGGTGGCGCGAGTGTACTGGTCCTCGTTGACGACCTGCATGCCCATGAAGCGCCGGCCGGGATCCGGCAGCGTCACCGTCGCCGGCCCGGCATCGAGGTCGAGGATCGCAAAGGAATACAGCGTGTCGCGGTTCGGCCGGACGATGCCCTGCTGGACCGGCGGCGCCAGCTCGCGCCCATGCTTGAACCGGCCGAAGCCCCCGGCCTTCACCACCCCGGCGAAGTTCACATCGGTCTGTGCCCGGCTGTAGGTGTCGATCGTGACGGCCGTGGGCGTGACCGTCACGGCGGGCGGCGGTGTCTGCGCCGATGCGGCGGAGCTTGCCATCAACAGGGACATGGCCGCGAGAATCCTTCTGCAGGTCTTGGTCATCGTGCTCTCTGGGTGCTGCGGGGCCCTTCCGTGCGCTGGTGGTAAGCCTGCCGGATCTGGAATGAAACTGGCCCGGATGACAATCGGCCTACCGGATATGATAGGCTAGCCGCATGGATCTGAACGCCGCCCGCATGTTCATCGCGGTCGCCCAGGCGGGCAGCCTGTCGGCGGCGGCGGCCCGCCTGGGCACCCCGCTGCCGACCTTGAGCCGCCGCATCCGCGAGCTGGAGCAGCAGCTCAAGGTGCAGCTGCTGGAACGCTCGACCCGCGGCACCCGGCTGACCGATGCCGGGGCCCGGCTGTACGAGCACGCCAGCCGCGGGGTCGAGGCGCTGCTGGAGGCCGAGCAGGCCGTGGCCAGCGACCAGGCCCGGCTGAAGGGGCGCCTGCGGCTGTCGCTGCCCCAGACCTTCGAGCCGTGGTGGGACCTGCTGGCCGCCTTCCAGCGCCGCTATCCCGACATCCAGGTCCATGTCACCTCGACCGAGCGGCGCATGGATCTGATCGAGGACGGCATCGACGTCGCGCTTCGCGTCGGCGCCATCGTCCACGACACCATGGTGGCGCGGCACGTGCTGTCGTTCCGCAATGTGCTGGTCGCCGGCCCGAAGCTGGTGGAGCGCCTGGGCCTGCCGGACAGCCCCGACGCGCTGCACCGCTTCCCCTGCGCTGTCTGGTCGACGCGGGTCGACATCCCCGCCCGCTGGGATCTGGGCGGCCAGACGATCGTGCCCCGGGCGGTGCTGGCCACCAACGACTACCACCAGCTGTGCAGCCGCGCGCTGGGCGGCGACGTGGTGACGGAGCTGCCGCCCTTCCTGGTGGCCAAACCGATCAGCGACGGGCGCCTGGTGCCGTTGCTGCCGCAGCACAAGCTGCCGGAATGGCCGCTGCACCTGGTCTATCCACCGCACCGCCACCCCTCGACGATCGTCCGGACCTATCTGGATTTCTGCCAGGCCTATCTTCCGAACGTCGTGCGGGCCTGCGATATCGGCGCCAGCCCGTCCGCCAGCATCTCCACCAGCCCCCGGGCATAGGCGCCGTCCGGGTCGAGGTCCGGGTCGTAGATGGTGACGTCGAGGCCGAGGCAGCGCGGCGACGCCGTGAAGCCGCGCAGCAGCGCCGCGAGCTGGGCGTGGTCGAGGCCGGGGCTGCCCGGCGAATCCACCGCCGGCATCACCGTCTGGTCGAGGATGTCGAGATCGAGATGCAGCCAGAATGGGATGTCGGGCGTCCGGTCCAGCACGTCGAAGCTGCGCCGCAGCACTGCCGGCATGCCGGTGTCCAGCGCCTCGAAGATCTCGATCCGGGTGATGGCGGTGTCCCGGATGTCCTCCCAGCCCCAATCCGGCTCCTGCGCCTCGCGCTCGCCGATCTGGATCGCCTGCGCCGCCGGCACCAGCGGGTCCGGCGCGCCGTCCCAGCGCAGCATCAGCGGATCGCCCAGCCCGATCGCCAGCGCCAGATCCGCGCCGGCGGCCGAATGCAGCGGGAACTCCGGCTCGTAATTGCCGGGGTGGCGGAAGTCGCTGTGGCCGTCGAGATGGACCAGCGCCAGGTCGCTGTGCCGCCGCGCCCCGGCCAGGGCGCCGATCAGGATCGAGCAGTCGCCGCCGACCACCAGCGGAAACAGCCGGTCGCGCAGCGCCGCATCGACCGCATCGGCGACCTGCTGGTTGAAGCGGCGGATGGCCGGGCCGTTGCGCAGCACGGTGTCGGGCTGAGGGTCGGTGCTGTAGCGCGGCCGCGCTAGATCGACCGTGCGGTCCGGCCGCAACCGATTCTCCAGCCCGGCATCAGTCAGCGCCGCCGGCCCCCGCCAGGTCCCCGGCTGATGCCCGGGCCGCAACGGCCGCAGCCCGAGATTCGACGGCGCCCGGATCAGCGCCGTGCCGGTGATGCCCTCGATCAGATATGCCATGGTTGCTCCTCTCCCATCCCGATCGCAGTCTATCGCCTGTCGAGAGGTACATCGCAGCTTGACTAACTACCTACTAGAAGGTAGATAGACTTTATGAGCAACCTGTCTTCCACCGCTGACGACATCCTGGCGTGCGCTCGGTCCCTGATCGTCGCCGGCGGCTATAACGGCTTCAGCTATGCCGACATCGCCCAGGTGGTCGGCATCCGCAAGCCCAGCATCCACCATCACTTCCCGACCAAGGCCGATCTGGTCCGCACCCTGGTCGCCCACTATCGCGCGGAGGCCGAGGCGGGGCTCGGCCAGCTCGAAGCCCATGTCTCCGACCCGGCCGAGCAGCTGCGCGCCTATCTGGGCTTTTGGGAAAAGTGCATCGCGGATGCGAGCCTGTCCTTCTGCGTCTGCGCCCTGCTCGCGAGCGAACTACCGATGCTGCCGGATGCGGTGGCGGTTGAGGTCAGGGCGCATTTCCGGTTCCTGTCGGCGTGGCTGACCGCGGTGCTCGAACGCGGGGTGCAGCAGGGCTGCCTGCACCTCATGAGCACGCCCCACTTCGAGGCGGAGGCGTTCATGGCCACCGTCCATGGCGCGATGCTTTCGGCGCGGGCCTATGGCGACCCGATGATGTTCGGCCTCATCACAGCCCCCCTGCTCGACCGGCTGTCCACCCGAGGCTGATCTCCAAGCAAGCCCTGCCCGCCGGAAACTGAACCCTGCATATCAAAACTACCGACTAGTCGGTAGAACCTGCAATCGAAAGGACTTTTCGATGACCGACCACCTTGCAAATCCCGCCAGCACCGAGGAGCGGTGGCTGAAGGTCTACTACTTCACCCGAGCCGCATTTTCCGTCCTGTGGGTGGCCGCGGCGTTCACCCTGGGACAGCGAACATCGTCGATCGCAGCGTTTCTGCTGGTCCTCTATCCCTTGTGGGATGCCCTGGCGAACTATGCCGATGCGTCGCAAAGCGGCGGGCTGGGCCGGAACCGCACGCAAAGCCTCAACCTCGCCGTCAGCCTGATCACCACCATCGCCGTCGCGGTGGCTTTGCAGACGAGCATGAACGCGGTGCTGGGGGTATTCGGCATCTGGGCCATCCTGTCCGGATTGCTGCAGCTCGGCACGGCGATCCGCCGCTGGAGGCAGTATGGCGCGCAGTGGGCGATGATCCTGAGCGGCGGCCAATCGGCGCTGGCCGGCGTGATCTTCATCGTGCAGGCGCGGACGCCGGCAGTGCCGTCGATCACCGCCATCGCCGGCTACGCGGGCGTGGGCGCGGCCTATTTCCTGGTGTCGGCGGTGTGGATGTCGGTGACCGAATGGCGCCGCAGAGCCGGTGGCGCGTCCCGAATCGCGCGGGCAAGCTGACAGGCGGGGCCGGCTGTGAAGTTTCGTCCAAGGTGATGCGCCGCCGCGCCGGGTACCACACCGGCGCGGCGGCGCCATATCCCAGCGGTCACGACATCTGGAAGGACCTCATCATGCGCCTGCCCCTCCACCACGCGCAGGGCTTCGGCGGCGCGCCGCTGGGCAACATGTTCCGCGCCATCCCGGACCAGGAGGCGATCGCCGCCGTCCGCGATGCCTGGGATGCCGGCATCCGCTATTTCGACACCGCCCCGTTCTACGGCGCCGGCCTGTCCGAGATCCGCATGGGCGAGGCGCTGCAGGACAAGCCCCGCGGCGACTATGTGCTCAGCACCAAGGTCGGCCGCCTGATCCTGGACGAGATCGAGACGGGCGAGCGCGACCAGGGCGAAAAGGGTGGGCTGTTCGAATTCGGCCTGCCGAACAAATGGGTCTACGACTATTCCGCCGACGGCACGCTGCGGTCGATCGAGGACAGCCTGAAGCGCCTGGGCACCGACCGCATCGACCTGGTCTGGATCCACGACGTGGCCGAGGATTTCCACGGCGCGCAGTGGCGCGAGGTGCTGGACCAGGCGCTGGACGGTGCCGGCCGCGCCCTGACCCGGCTGCGTGAGGAAGGCGTCATCAAGGGCTGGGGCCTGGGCGTCAACAAGGTCGAGCCCTGCGAGATCGCGCTGGATCGCGCCGACCCCGACGGCTTCCTGCTGGCCGGGCGCTACACCCTGCTGGATCATCGCACGGCGCTGGCCCGGCTGATGCCGGCGGCGGAGCGCCGGGGCGCCGGGATCGTCGTCGGGGGGCCCTACAATTCGGGCATCCTGGCCGGCGGCGAGCACTTCGAATACCAGAAGGCGACGCCGGAGATGCAGGCCCGGGTCGACGGGCTGAAGGCGGTGGCGGCCGAATTCGGCATCGACCTGCGCGCTGCGGCGCTGCAGTTCCCGCTGGCGCATCCCGCCGTCGCCGCGATCATCCCCGGCGCCAGCCGGCCGGGCCGCAGCGCCGAGAATCTGGCACTGGCCGCGGCCCCGATCCCCGCCGGCTTCTGGCAGGCCCTGCGCGAC
>NZ_JBYRFX010000091.1:0-2168 GCF_057815775.1 Inquilinus sp. | reverse complement strand
CCCGCCCCCGTCATCGAACCGTCATCTCCCTTCAACAGAACGCACATTACAAATAGTTAATGTCCGCCTCGATCCGAGCCCGCCGCCATGGCATGCCAGCCCAGAGGACGAGATGGACCACGACTCCACCCTTTCGCGCGTCCAGCGCTACGAACAGCAGGACGACCGCAGCAGCAATGCCAGCGACAACCCGACCATGGGCGACATCGTCAACGCCCGCTTCGGCCGGCGCGACATGCTGCGCGGCGCCCTCGCCGTCTCGGCGATCAGCGCGGTGGTGGGGCCGGCGGCCTTCCTGTCGGCCAGCCGTCCGGCGCAGGCCGCCACGGCCTCGCGCTATGTGTTCGAGGAGCTGCAGGCCGGCGTCGACACCAGGCACCATGTCGCCCCGGGCTATGACGCCGACATCCTGATCCGCTGGGGCGACCCGGTGGTCAAGGGCGCCCCCGCCTTCGACCCGCACAAGCAGAGCGCGGACGCCCAGGAAAAGCAGTTCGGCTACAACAACGACTATATCGGCTACGTGCCCCTGCCGCTCGGCTCGAAGACCAGCGACCACGGCTTGCTGGTGGTAAACCACGAATACACCGACGCCGCGATCATGTTCCCCGGCCTGGCCGACGCCAAGGGCGAGTTCGCGCTGAGCGCGCAGAGCCAGGAGCAGGTCGACATCGAGATGGCCGCCCACGGCCAGTCGGTGATCGAGATCAAGCGCGGCGCCGACGGCAAATGGGCCGTGGTGCCGGACAGCGCCTATGGCCGCCGCATCACCGCGCGGTCGACCGAATTCCGGGTCACCGGCCCGGCCGCCGGGCATGACCGGCTGAAGACCTCGGCCGATGCCACCGGCACGACGGTGATCGGCACCATCAACAACTGCGCCGGCGGCACCACGCCCTGGGGCACCACGGTGCATGCCGAAGAGAACTTCAACGGCTATTTCGGCGGCGAGCTGAAGGACGACCATCCGGAGGCGCGCAACTACAAGCGCTACGGCCTCGGCGAGACTGAATACGCCTGGAGCCTGCACCACGCCCGCTTCGACCTGGTGAAGGAGCCGAACGAGCCCAACCGTTTCGGCTGGGTGGTCGAGATCGACCCGACCGATCCGGCTTCGACCCCGAAGAAGCGCACCGCCATGGGCCGCTTCAAGCATGAGGGCGCCGAGAGCATCGTGGCCAAGGACGGCCGCGTGGTGTTCTACATGGGCGACGACCAGCGCTTCGACTACCTGTACAAATTCGTCACCGCCGGCAGGTTCAACCCGGACGACCGCAAGGCCAACATGGACCTGCTGGACGACGGCACGCTGTATGTCGCCAAGTTCGACGCCGGCGGCAGCGTCGCCTGGCTGCAGGTGGTGTTTGGCCAGGGCCCGCTGACCGAGGCCAATGGCTTCAAGAGCCAGGCCGACGTGCTGATCGAGACCCGCCGCGCCGGCGACCTCTTGGGCGCCACCAAGATGGACCGGCCGGAAGACGTGCAGCCGAACCCGGTGAACGGCAAGGTCTATGTCATCCTGACCAACAACGACAAGCGCAAGGCCGAGCAGGTCGACGCCACCAACCCGCGGCCGGAGAACAAGTTCGGCCATATCGTCGAGATCCTGCCGGCCGATGGCGACCATGCCGCCACCACCGCGTCCTGGGACCTGCTGGTGAAGTGCGGCGACCCCAGCGTCGCCGCGGTCGGCGCCAGCTTCCACCCCGGCACCAGCCAGAATGGCTGGTTCGGGTCGCCGGACAATTGCGAGATCGACGCCGACGGCCGCCTGTGGGTCGCCACCGACGGCAACAACTACAAATACAGCGGCCGGGCCGACGGCATCTGGGGGCTGGAGACCGAGGGCGAGGCCCGCGGCACCGGCAAGCTGTTCTTCCGCGTCCCGGTCGGGGCCGAGATGTGCGGCCCGAAGATCACGCCCGACCTGGCCAGCTTCTTCGTCGCGGTGCAGCATCCGGGCGAAGGCGGCAAGGAATGGCCGGAATTCGGCCGGCCCAGCACCTTCGCCGACCCGTCGACCCGCTGGCCCGACTTCCAGGACGGCGTCCCGCCCCGGCCCTCGGTGGTGGTCATCACCAAGCAGGGTGGCGGCAAGATCGGCGCTTAATCGGCGCGGACGGACCCGAAAGGAGTTCGTCGGTTGGGTTCGCTATGGGAACCCCACC
>NZ_JBYRFX010000090.1:0-2515 GCF_057815775.1 Inquilinus sp. | reverse complement strand
CCCTGTGTGGATGGTTCGCGGCGGACTATGCCGACCTGCAGGTCCCCGGTCATTGCCGGAAGCGCCTCCGACAAGCGGGAATGCGTCTCGTGCTTGACGCCGGGGCGGCGATGGCTCATATGAGCCGCCGCTAAGCGCTGTGGCGGCCATAGCTCAGCTGGTAGAGCACTCGGTTGTGGTCCGAGATGTCGCGGGTTCGAGCCCCGTTGGTCGCCCCATTCCCCCTCCCGTCCCATTCCAGTTCCGCACGAGGTCTGATACGCCTGTCTCCACCGGATCGGAGGAGGCTGTCTTGTATCGACCCAATGCCGCGAAGCAGAAGCTGCGCGCGGGCGACCCCGTCTACGGCTGCTGGCAGGGCATCGGCCATTCCCTGGTGTCCGAGCTGCTCGGCCTTGCCGGCTACGACATCGTGCTGCTCGACCACGAGCATGGCCCGGCCTCGATCGCCGATGCGGTGCCCAGCCTGCAGGTCCTGGCCGGCACGCCGGCGACCAGCATCATCCGCATGCCCTGGAACGACCCGGTCTACGCCAAGCGCATCCTCGATATCGGCGTCGAAGGTGTGATGGTGCCGCAGGTCAATTCGGCGGCAGAGGCCCGGGCCGCGGTGGCGGCCTGCCGCTACCCGCCGGCCGGCATGCGCGGCGTGGCCTACGGCATCGCCCGCGGCGCCGATTTCGGCCTGGCGGCGGACTATCTCGAGACCATCGCCGACAATCTCCTCATCATGTGCCAGATCGAGACCCGGGAGGCCGTCGAGGCGATTCCCGAGATCGCGGCGGTCGACGGCGTCGACGTGCTGTTCATCGGCCCCTGGGACCTGTCCGGCAGCCTCGGCAAGCTCGGCCGATTCGACGATCCGGAGGTGCGCGACACGATTCTGCGGGCCGAACGGGCCATCATCGACAGCGGCAAATGGTTCGGGTCGCTGCCGTCGCTCGGCCGCTCGCCCGCCGAGATGGTCCGGGACGGCTGCAAGGTCGTGATCGCGCCGGCCGACATCACCCTGCTGCGCGACGCGGCCCGGGCCGACATCGCCGCCTTCCGTGCGGGGACAACAGGGCGGTGATCGACTCGGACCTGGCGCTGCTGACCGCGGCGGAGATGGGCGAGGCCGATCGCCGCACCATCGCCGCCGGCACCCCCGGCATCGTGCTGATGGAGCGGGCAGGGGCGGCGGTGGCGCAGGCGATCCGGGCCCGCTGGTCCCCCCGGCCCGTCGCCGTGCTGTGCGGCCCCGGCAACAATGGCGGCGACGGCTACGTCATCGCCCGGCTGCTGTCGGAGCAGGGCTGGCCGGTGCGGCTGACCTCCCTGGTGGCGGCCAAGACGCTACGCGGCGATGCCGCCGAGGCGGCATCGCAATGGGTGGGCAAGGTCCTGCCGCCGACGCCCGCCATCCTCGTTGGCGCGGAACTGGTCGTCGACACCCTGTTCGGCGCCGGGCTGAACCGCGCGCCGGAGGGCAAGGCGGCGGCGCTGATCGAGGCGGTCGCGCAGTCCGGCCTTCCGGTCGTGGCGGTGGACGTGCCCAGCGGCCTGTTCGGCGACGATGGCAGCGCGCCGGGTACCGTGGCCCAGGCGGCGCTGACCGTCACCTTCTTCCGGCGCAAGCCCGGCCATCTCCTGATGCCCGGCCGGGCGCTGTGCGGCGAGACCCGCGTCGCCGAGATCGGCATCGAGGCCGCGGTGCTGGCGGCGATCGGCCCGCATCATCACGAGAACGGACCGGCGCTGTGGCGGGCGGACCTGCCGCAGGGCAGGGCGACGCAGCACAAATCCGACCGGGGCCATCCGTTGATCCGTGGCGGCGGCAGCCTGACCGGGGCGGCGCGGCTGGCGGCCCGGGCGACACGACGGATCGGGGCCGGGCTGCTGACCATCGTGGCGCCCGAAGCGGCGCTGCCGGCCTACCGCGCCGACTGGCCGGGGGCGATGGCGCTGCCGGAAGACCGCTGGGACGGGCTGCTGGCCGACCGCCGCGTCGGGCCGGTGCTGATCGGGCCCGGCGGCGGGGCCGGGGAAACGCTGCGCCACGCGGTCGAGGCGGTGCGGGCCGCCGGCAAGTCGCTGGTGCTCGATGCCGACGGCCTCGCAAGCTATGCCGGCCAGGCCGGGGCACTGGCCGGGCTGCTCGACGCCGATTGTGTGCTGACGCCGCATCAGGGCGAGTTCGACAAGCTGTTCGGCAAGGACGAGGCGCCGCGGCTGGTCCGCGCCCGCCGGGCCGCGGCCGAGATCGGGGCGGTGGTGGTGCTGAAGGGGCCGGACACCATCATCGCGGCGCCGGACGGCCGGGTCGCGGTCAACGCCAACGCGCCGCCGACCCTGGCCACCGGCGGCACCGGCGATGTCCTGGCCGGCCTGGTGCTGGGGCTGAAGGCGCAGGGCATGTCGGGCTTCGCGGCTGCCTGTGCCGCGGTCTGGCTGCACGGTGCTGCGGCGCAGCGAGTCGGTGCCGGGCTGATCGCCGAGGATGTGATCGACGCCCTGCCACAGGTGCTCGACCGGC
>NZ_JBYRFX010000089.1:0-2761 GCF_057815775.1 Inquilinus sp. | reverse complement strand
AGCGCGGTGATCGCCAGATTGGCGCGGATCGCCAGCGACAGGAACAGCGCCTGCTGCTTGCGGTCCTCCGGCACCAGCCCGATGCCGTGGCGGATCGCATCGGCCGGGGACCGGATCTCGACCAGCGTCTCGTCGACGAAGATGCGGCCGGCGGTGCGGCTGTCGGCGCCGAACACCGACCGCGCCAGCTCGGTCCGCCCGGCCCCGACCAGGCCGGCGATGCCCAGGATCTCGCCGCGGCGGACCGACAGCGAGACGTCGCGCAGCACCGTGGCGTGGGGGTTGAGCGCGCTGCGCTCGGTCTTGATGCCCTCGACCCGCAGCGCCGGCGGCCCGGCCTGCACCGTGCCGCCCTCGATCCGGGCCACCGCGCCGAGGTCGCGCCCGACCATCATGCGGATGATGTCGTCGATGGTGATCGACGCGACGTCGGCGCTGCCGACCAGCTTGCCGTCGCGCAGCACCCTGAACCGGTCGCACACCGCCATCACCTCGTCCAGCCGATGGGTGACGTAGACGACGGCGATGCCGCGGTCGCGCAGGGCACGGACGATCGCCATCAGCCGGTCGACCTCGGTCGAGCTCAGGGCCGAGGTCGGCTCGTCCATCACGATCAGCCGCGATTCCATCGACAGGGCGCGGGCGATCTCGACCATCTGCTGCTCGGCGACGCTGAGGTCGCGCACCAGCCGGCGCGGATCGATGGCCAGGCCGATCTGGTCCAGCGCCGCCTTGGCCAGGCGGTGCATCGCCGACCAGTCGACCAGCCCGGCCCGCCCCGGCTCGCGGCCGATCAGGATGTTCTCGCCCACCGTCAGGCTCGGGATCAGGTTGAACTCCTGATAGATCGTGACGATGCCGCGGCGCTGCGATTCATAGGGCGCCGCGAAGCTCACGGTCTCGCCGCCGAAGACGATGGCGCCGCCATCCGGCGGCTGCGCCCCGGACAGGATCTTCAGCAGTGTCGACTTGCCGGCGCCGTTCTCGCCCAGCAGGCCATGCACCTCGCCGGCCGCGACCTCCAGCCCGACGCCGTCCAGCGCCACGACGCCGGGGAAGCGCTTGGCGATCGCCGTCATGCGCAGCAGGGGTTCGGTCATGGCAATCCTGGGCGTGGCAACTGAGTTGGCGCGGGATTTTCCAACCCCTCCCCACGACTGTCATGCCCGGGCTTCACGCGGGCATCCAGAGACTGTCGACAGCTTCTGGATTGCCGGGTCGAGCCCGGCAATGACAGTTGAGGAGGAGATTGGACGTCGGTTGCTACTTGACCTCGCCGATGCGCTCGGCCTTGTCGAGATTGGCCTTGGTGATGACGATCGGCGTCAGCAGGATCACGTCCGGATCCGGCTTCTTCTTGGTGTTGAGGTAGGCGACCAGGACGTCGACCGCCTGCCGGCTCTGCCCGCCGGGGAATTGCTCGACGGTGCCGGCCATGCCGCCGTCGCGGATGCTGCCCAGCGCCTCGGGCAGGGAATCGAAGCCGATGATCTTGATCTTGTCCTGCAGGTTGCGGCCGCGCACCGCCTCCAGCGCGCCCAGCGCCATGTCGTCATTGGCCGACACGATCACGTCGGGCGGCGTCTGCAGCCCGGCCAGGATGGTCTCGGTAACGCTCAGGCCCTGGTCGCGGGCGAAGTTCGCGGTCTGCTCCGCCACGAACTTGTACTTGTCCTTGTGCGCATCCAGGACGTTGTGCAGGCCCTTGTTGCGGTCGATCGCCGGGCTGGCGCCGGGCTGGCCCTGCAGGTTCACGATGCTGGCGCCGTTCGGATAGGCTTCCATCAGCCACTTCGCCTGGGCCTCGCCGCCCAACACGTTGTCGGCGCCGACATGGGCCAGGATGCCGTCGACGCCGGTCACCCGCCGGTCGATGGTGACGACCGGCACGCCGGCCTCCACCGCCTCGGACAGCACCGGGGCCATGGCGTTGACGTCGATCGGGCTGATCACGATGCCGTCGACCTTCTGCACCAGCGCCGCCTCGACATCCGCGGTCTGCTTCGGCGCGCTGTTCTGACCATCGGATTCGGTGGCGGCGACGCCCTGCTTCTGCGCCTCCGACTTCAGCTCGTTCATCATGTGGACGAAGAACGGGAAGCCGAGATTGGGCACCGAGGTCAGGATGGTCTTCTTGTCCTGCGCCGCGGCCGGCAAGGCGACGGCGAGGGCCAGGACGGCCCCCAGCAGGGTGCGTTGCAACGATCCAGTCATGAGCTCTCCTCCACGGCGATTTGGTTGTCGTGGGCGGTGCCGCGCCGCAATCCACGACTCTTTTCGATGGGGTAAATTGTCAGATGATTGCCCAGGTGCTGTCAACGGCATGTCCGGTCCGGGCGGATCGCGATCTGCATCTGCAGCCATGGCCCGCCATGCTGTGCCATTGTGTCGGTGCCGCCGGATCGCCCATAAGCATCGATGGCGACCGGATCGGGTCGATGCGGAGAGAACGATGGCGAAGATGAGTGGGAACGAGGCGGCCCCGGCCGTGGTGCCGGTGGTGTTGTCGGGCGGTTCGGGAACGCGACTATGGCCCTTGTCGCGGGCGGGCTATCCCAAGCAGTTCCTGCCGCTGATCTCCGGCGGCACCATGATCCAGGAGACGGTGGCCCGGGTGGGCGAGGCCGATGGCTTCGCACCGCCGGTGTTCATCTGCGCCGACGACCATCGCTTCGTCGTCGCCGAACAGATGCGCCAGATCGGCGTCGCGCCGGATGCCATCATCCTCGAGCCCGCCGCCCGCAACACCGCCCCGGCCGTC
>NZ_JBYRFX010000088.1:0-4219 GCF_057815775.1 Inquilinus sp. | reverse complement strand
CTGACCGAGACGGTGTTCGCCTGGCCGGGCCTCGGCCAGTACATCACCAACTCGCTGCTGAACGCCGACATGAACGCGGTGCTCGGCGGCACCATCGTCGTCGGTGTGGTCTATATCGGGCTGAACATGCTGTCCGACCTGCTGTACCGCGTGCTGGACCCGAGGGCGCGATGACCGATTTGTCTACCCCACGCCCCGACACCTGGCGCGGCTGGCTGCTCAGCGACACGCCGGGTTCCCGCGGTCAGGCCCGGCTGGGCCGGCTGTACCTGCTGTGGCTCGGCCTGGCGCGCAACAAGCTGGCGATGGTCGGGCTGATCATCGTGCTGCTGCTGCTGTTCGCGGCCGCCGCGGCGCCGCTCTTGGCCCATCAGTCGCCGATCGAACAGAACCTGGCCGACCGGCTGCAATCCTTCAGCGCCGCCCATTGGCTGGGCACCGACGAACTCGGCCGGGACATCTGGTCGCGCATCGTCTACGGCGCCCGGCTGACGCTGCTGATCGTGGTTCTGGTCGCCATCACCGCGGCGCCGGTCGGCCTGCTGATCGGCACCGTTTCCGGCTATCTCGGCGGCTGGGTCGATGCGGTCCTGATGCGCATCACCGACATCTTCCTGGCCTTCCCGAAGCTGATCCTGGCGCTGGCCTTCGTCGCCGCCCTCGGGCCCGGCATCGAGAACGCGATCATCGCCATCGCCATCACCTCCTGGCCCCCCTATGCCCGCATCGCCCGGGCCGAGACGCTGACCATCCGCAACGCCGACTTCATCAGCGCAGTGCGGCTGCAGGGTGCCTCCAGCGCCCGCATCGTCGCCCGGCACGTGGTGCCGCTGTGTCTGTCCTCGGTGATCGTCCGGGTGACGCTCGACATGGCCGGCATCATCCTGACCGCGGCCGGCCTCGGCTTCCTCGGCCTCGGCGCCCAGCCGCCGCTGCCGGAATGGGGCGCGATGATCTCCAAGGGCCGCAACTTCATCCTCGACCAATGGTGGGTGGCCACCATGCCCGGCCTCGCCATCTTCATCGTCAGCCTGGGCTTCAACCTGCTGGGCGACGGGCTGCGCGACATCCTCGACCCGAAGCAGGGCGGGCAATCATGAGCACGGGCAGCACGGGCGGGCCGCTGCTGGAGGTCGAGAACCTCTCGGTCACCTTCGACACGGAGAAGGGCCCGGTGCGGGCGGTGCGCGGCCTCAGCTTCACCCTGGGGCGCGAGAAGCTCGGCATCGTCGGCGAAAGCGGCTCCGGCAAGTCGATGACGGGACGGTCGATCCTGCGCTTGGTCGGGCCGCCCGGCCGGGTCGAGGCCGACCGGCTGGCCTTCGACGGCATCGACCTGCAGCGGCAGAGCGAGCGGCGGATGCGCGATATCCGTGGCCGCCGCATCTCGATGGTGATGCAGGACCCGAAATTCTCGCTCAACCCCGTGGTGACGGTGGGGGAGCAGGTGGCCGAGGCCTATCGCATCCACAAGCGCGCCTCGCGCCGCGAGGCCAAGCGCCGGGTGCTGGAGATGTTCGCGGCGGTGCGCATCCGCGACCCGGAGCGGGTGTGGGGCCTGTACCCACACGAGGTCTCGGGCGGCATGGGCCAGCGCATCATGATCGCGATGATGCTGATCCCCGACCCGGACCTGCTGATCGCGGACGAGCCGACCTCGGCACTCGACGTCACCGTGCAGATGCAGGTGCTGGCGATCATCGACGATCTGGTGACCGAGCGCGGCATGGGGCTGATCTTCATCAGCCACGACCTCAACCTGGTCGCCAGCTTCTGCGACCGGATCCTGATCATGTATGCCGGCCGCGTGGTCGAAAGCTGCCGGGCGTCGGAGCTGCACCAGGCGAAGCACCCCTACACCCGCGGGCTGCTCGAATCCTTGCCGCAGATCGGCGACACCCGCGAATTCCTGCCGGTGCTGCGGCGCGACCCGGCCTGGCTGGAGGCGTGACGATGGACGCGATGATCGCGATCAACGGGCTGGACGTCATGTTCGGCGACACCCATGCGGTGCGGGACGCCTCGCTGACGGTGGCGCAGGGCGAAAGCTTCGGCCTGGTCGGCGAAAGCGGCTCCGGCAAATCCACCATCCTGCGCGCGCTGTGCGGGCTGAACCCGGACTGGACCGGCACGATCACGGTCGATGGCAGGCCGCAGAAGCGGCGCCGGGACAAGGGCTTCTTCAAGCTGTGCCAGATGGTGTTCCAGGACCCCTATGGCTCGCTGCACCCGCGCCAGACGGTGGATTCGACGCTGATGGAGCCGCTGGCGATCCATCGCTTCAGCGATCGCGATGCCCGGGTCGACCGGGTGCTGGCCGAGGTCGGGCTGGGGCCCAGCTTCCGCTTCCGCTACCCGCACCAGCTCAGTGGCGGCCAGCGCCAGCGCGTCGCCATCGCCCGCGCCTTGGTGCTGGAGCCGCGGGTGCTGCTGCTGGACGAACCGACCTCGGCGCTCGACGTCTCGGTGCAGGCGGAGATCCTGAACCTGCTCAAGCGCCTGCGGGTCGAACGCGGGCTGACCTACCTTCTGGTCACCCACAACCTCGCCGTGGTCTCTGTCATGTGCGACCGGCTGGCGGTGATGAATCGCGGCCGGATCGTCGAGACGCTGACCACGGCGCAGCTGCGTGACGGCACGGTGACCCAGCCCTACACCGCGCAGCTGCTGCAGGCCAGCCAGGGCTATGACCGCGCCGCCGCCGACCGGATCGAGGATTTCGCCGCTTGAGCAATCGGCAGTCCTGCCCGATGCTCGGTGGTTCAGTCGAACGGTGAGGGGCCGGTCATGCGCGTCAGACACGGGTTGATCTTCGTCTTGGCCCCGTTGGTCATGGCGGCCGCGCCCCAGCCCGTCTCCGGCCCGGTCTTCGCTGGGCTTTGCGGTCCGCGAGGGGGCGACGCCGGACCATCCCGCTTTGGAAAAGGTCGAGGACGGGCCGTGCGGCCTGGTCGCCCGGCTGCGCGTCGACCGCATTCCCGACTTCAAGCCGACGGACATGTTCTCCACCGTCCCGGTGGTCGAGCTGAACGGCAAGGGCGAGGTCATCCGCAGCTGGCGCCTGCCGGTGGATTACACCGTCAGCGCGCTGGATGGGGACTGGCTGCTCACCGCCTATGCCGGCAAGTCCGATCCGCTCTGGATCGATCCGGCCGGCAAGCTGGGCGCCGCCAGCCCGGCCGATGCGCGGATCGCCCTGGCCGACGACAGCGCCAGGGTGGCGGCCTGCCCCGCCGGGGCGAAGATCCCCGAGGACGCGCAGTGCCTGTCCGTCGGCGACCAGCCGCAGCACACCCGGCGCATCATCGCCGCCCCGGGCGTGTGCAGCTAGGCGGCGGCGGCTATTGGCAGTCCCCCGTCGCATAGGCGTCGACGATCTTGCCGGCGCCATCGATGTAATAGACGTTCTTGCAGGTGTAGGTGACGTCTTCCAGATAGGGATCGTTGTGCTGGTAGACCGTCACGCCATTTGGTCCTGGCCCCGGCCCCAGTGTCGTATAGTTGTTGGTCTTTTCGACGGTCGAAGTTGCTGAGTCGTAATAAGTATATTTCAGCAGCCCATCCGATGTTTCGCTTTCGGCCGGCCTGCCGATCTGGCTGATCAACTCCTCGGCCGATATTCCGATCCAGCTTTTCGCGTTCTTGCTGGCTTCCGAATTGACGCAGCCGGCAATCGATGCCGACAGCAACGCCATGCCCAGAATTCCGAGATGGTGCCGTCTCATGGCCTGGTTCTCCCCCTTCTCCATCGACATTCTGCCGCTTCCATCATTCCGTTGGGTGGAAGCACTGCAGAATCGGACCATTTCAATGAACTGGGGCGCCAACGTGGCGATCGGGTCCGGGCCGGCGAATGGACTTCGCCGCGCAGTCATCGGCCTGTCATCTCCCGGGTCTAGGGTCCGCCGCATTCATTCCATCGGAGCGGACCATCATGCGGCAATCCATCCTGGCCTTCGGCCTTCTCGTGCTGGCGGCCATCGGCCCGGTCACGGCCCAGGCCGAAGACGCCAAGCCCTTCGTCACCAGCAAGGAGGTCGACCTGCTGCAGCTGCTGCCACCGCCGCCGGCCAATGACTCGGCCCAGACCAAGGCCGAGCTGGGCGAGGTGCTGACGCTGCAGGTCACCCGCACGCCGGAGATGGAGCAGGCGGCGATCGCCGACGTCACCGAGGATGTCTGGCGCTTCAGCAACGTCATGGGGCCGAAATTCACCCCG
>NZ_JBYRFX010000087.1:0-9978 GCF_057815775.1 Inquilinus sp. | reverse complement strand
CGCGGCCCGCCACCAGGAGTCCCGTATTCCGGCCGCATGTGCGTGCCGGTACGCTTGCCTCCTCGACGTTGAGACCGCTGCCGGACAGGGAGCCGCGGTCCGGCTCAACGCCAGGCCCTCTGTGGGTGGGACCTGGCGTTTGGGGCGCCGGCTGGCGAACAGGCGACAACACTGGTGCAGAACCGCCGGCGCCCCAGCAAACCCCACACCCGCCGGCGGCTATGGGACGGCGGCGGTCCAGGGTCACCTCGTTCCATATCGATCTCTGATCCGGTTCGAAGTGCCGTCGTGCAGACCGGCGCCCGGTGGAGCACCCATCTCCTCCAATTCCCTACGACCAATGGAGGGGGCCTGCGACCGAAGGGCGCAATCGACGGGAACCACGCGCTGGACGGCAAATAGGCTGGTCGGAATTTGGCGCAAAGCCGATCGGACGGCTGGGGAAGGCAAGCGATCATGGACATGTCGGACGTCACGTCTCGCGATGCGTTGGGAAAGGTTCTGGCGTCTGCCCTGTCGAAGACCACGGGCCTTGGGGCACAGGCCGCATCGTCCTCCCCCATGGACCTGGGCAACGCCCCTGACCCGACGCCGGCCGGCCTGGGCGCAGCAGCGGCCGCGCCGCTCTCATTCGACGGTGAGACCGAGAGCAGCACTCCAGGTTCGAAGCTCAATCCCGATGCGGTGTCGGCCGAGGCCACCCAGACCCGCCTGATGAAGCCGGCCGACGCCGGCGGAACCGCACTGGCGGCCCCCACCGCCTCGGCTCCGGACGCAACAGCCGTCACGGCCACGCCGACCGCGACCATGGCGCTCTCGACCGCCGCGACCGGCCTGGCAACAACCGTGACAGCCCTGTCGACCGGCACGACCACCATCGTCAACGCCTTCCCGGCGCTTCCCATCGTCACCTCGGTGATATCAGGGCCGATGCCCGGCGCCCCCACGCCATCGACCGACGCGCTGAGCGTCCCAAGCGAGACCCAGGCCGTCGGCAGCTCGATCGAGCCCGACGCCTCGCCGACGACGAACCCGACGTCGCTGCCGGCCGTGACGCCGACGGTGCTCAACCCCATCGTCCTCGAGAACATGAAGCAGGGGAACCCCGAGAGCGAATGGGGCGTGCAGGGCAGCGGCGATGCCAACATCCAGGGCTTCGCCACCGACATCAGCGTCAATCACGGCTCGACCGTCGACTTCAAGATCGCGACGGATTCGACCCATTACCGTATCGACATCTACCGGCTCGGTTATTACGGCGGCATGGGTGCCCGCAAGGTCGGCAGCATCGAGCAGAACCTGACCACCGCGCAGATCCAGCCGCATCCGCTGGTCGATTACTCGACCGGGCTGATCGATTGCGGCAACTGGTCGGTGTCGGCGAGCTGGGGCGTGCCGGCCGACGCCGTCTCCGGCCTCTACATCGCCAAGCTGGTGCGCGAGGACGGCACCGAGGGGGCCAGTCAGATCCCGTTCATCGTCCGCAACGACGAAGCCAAGAGCGACATCACCTTCCAGACCTCGGACACGACCTGGGAGGCCTACAACGCCTGGGGCGGCGCCAGCCTGTACGGCGGCGACGTGCCGACCGATCCCGCCAACATGATCGGCTGGACCCCGCCGAACTGCAGCTGCGGCTTGACCGCGATCGGCCGGGCCAGCAAGGTCAGCTACAACCGCCCCTTCGTCACCACGACCAGCCCCTATTCAGCCGGACCGCAGGACTGGATCTTCGGGGCCGAATCCGCCGCGATCAGCTATCTAGAGCGGAATGGCTACGACATCAACTACATCTCCGGCGTCGACACTGCCCGATCCGGCGCCCAGCTGCTGAACAGCAAGGTGTTCCTGTCGGTCGGCCATGACGAATATTGGTCGGGCGACCAGCGTGCCAATGTCGAGGCGGCCCGCGACGCCGGCGTGAACCTGGCCTTCTGGGGCGGCAACGACGTCTATTGGAAGACCCGCTGGGAGACCAGCATCGACGGCAGCGGCACCCCGTACCGCACCCTCGTCACCTACAAGGAGACCTGGGGCGATTCGACCGACCCGAGCGGCACCGGCACCGGCACCTGGCGCGACCCGCGCTACGCCGATCCGGGGCAGCAGCCGGAGAATGCCCTGACCGGCACGATGTTCTCGGTCGACTCCTACCGGCTCGACACCATCACCATCCCCTACGACATGTCGAAGCTGCGATTCTGGCGCGACACCGATGTCGCCAACCTGCAGCCCGGCGAGACCTATTCGCTGACCGAGAACCTGCTGGGCTATGAATGGAATTCGGATGTCGACAACGGCTTCCGCCCGGCGGGGCTGATCGATATGTCGCTGTCGACCGTATCGGTCGACACATATCTGCGCGACTATGGCAGTTCGGTCGGGCCCGGCACCGCCACCCACAGCCTGACCATGTACCGGGCGTCCAGCGGCGCGCTCGTGTTCAGCGCCGGCAGCGTCTACTGGTCCTGGGGCCTGGACGACAATCACTCCAACGAGCCGACACCGGTTGACCCGAACGTCCAGCAGGCGATGGTCAACATGTTCGCGGATATGGGGGTCCAGCCCGGTTCGCTGCAGGCCAGCCTGATCATGGCCACCCAGTCGACGGACCACACCGCCCCGGAATCGACCATCCTGACGCCGACCGCCGGGGCGGGGTTCGTCGAAGGGCAGCGCGTCACCATCACCGGCACGGCGCAGGATTTCGGCGGCGGCATCGTCGCCGGCGTCGAGGTGTCGACCGATGGCGGCACCACCTGGCACAAGGCGACGGGCCAGGCCAACTGGAGCTACAGCTGGAACGCCCAGGCCAGCGGCACCTATGTCATCGAGTCGCGGGCAGCCGATGACAGCGTCAATCTCGAGACGCCGACCAGCAGCACCACGATCAGCGTCACCTTGCCGTCGACCCAGAGCGTCTGGACCTTCGCCGACAGGCCGACCCAGGAGTTCGTGCAGGACCGCAATGCCCTCGAACTCGGCATGCGCTTTACCTCCGACGCCTCCGGCACGATCTCGGGCATGCGGTTCTACAAGGGCTTCCAGAACCAGGGGACGCATGTCGCCAACCTGTGGACCAGCACCGGCACCCTGCTGGGCACCGCCACCTTCACCGATGAGACGCTGAGCGGCTGGCAGACCGTCACCTTCTCCTCGCCGATCCACATCACGGCGGGAATGACCTATGTCGCCTCCTACCACACGGACGGCTTCTATTCCGCCGATACCGGCTATTTCAACACGGCCCGCACCAGCGGCCACCTCACCGCGCTGGCCGGCGAGGCGGGCGGCGGCAACGGCCTGTACACCTACAGCACCACCAGCGTCTTCCCGACCAGCAGCCTGGACAACGAGAATTTCTGGGTCGATGTCCTCTTCAACACCGGCCCGAATGACGGCAACGAGGCGCCGGTCGCGAATGCCGATAGCGGCCTGGAGATCTCCCAGAATTCCAGCCTTCAAGTCTCGGCCGCGCTGCTGCTGGCCAACGACACCGACGCCAATGGCGACACCCTGACACTGACCGGCGTCGGCGGCGCGACCCACGGCACGGTCGCCCTGAACAGCCAGACCAACATCATCACCTTCACGCCGACGAACGGCTACACCCGCCCGGCCGGCTTCACCTACCCCGTGTCCGACGGCCGCGGCGGCATCGCCACCGGCAACGTCCCGGTCGACGTGAACCCGCCGGGGTCCGGGCTGAGCCTGTTTTCGCCGACCGACACGCCGGCGACGGTGACGGAGAACGACCCGAGCTCGGTCGAGCTCGGCGTCAAATTCGTCGCCTCGAGCAACGGCACCATCAGCGGCATCCGCTTCTACAAGGGCCCGCAGAACACCGGCCCGCACACCGGCAGCCTGTGGACCTCGACCGGGACTTTGCTGGCCACCGCCACCTTCAGCGGCGAAAGCGCCAGCGGCTGGCAGACAGTCACCTTCGCCAACCCGGTCAGCATCGCGGCCGGCACCACCTACGTCGCCTCCTACCACACCAACGGCTTCTATTCCGCGACCGGCAACTACTTCAGCGCGAACTACACGAACGGCCCGCTGTCGGCCCCGGCCAACGACACCGGCGGCAATGGCGTCTACGCCTATGGCAGTTCCAGCCTGTTCCCGACCGCCAGCTACAACGCCGCCAACTACTGGGTCGACGTCGTCTACAACCAGTCCGGCGGCGCGGTGGACGCCCCGCCCGTGGCGAACAACGACAGCGGCTTCAGCACGGCGCAGAACGCGGCGCTGATGATCGCGGCATCCACGCTGCTGGCCAACGACACCGACCCGAATGGCGACGTCCTCACCATCACCGGCGCGGGCAACCCGACGCATGGCGCCGTCGGCTTCAACGCCCAGACCAACACCGTCACCTTCACGCCGGAGGCGGGCTACAGCGGCGCGGCCGGCTTCAGCTACCAGATCTCCGACGGGCGCGGCGGCACGTCGACGGCGACCGTGTCGCTGACGGTGCGGCCGGGCGGCGAGGCGGTGAGCCTGTTCTCGCCGACCGACACGCCGGCGACGATAACGGAGAACGACTCGAATTCGGTCGAACTCGGCGTCAAGTTCGTCGCCTCGGCCGGCGGCACCATCACCGGCATCAGCTTCTACAAGGGGGCGCAGAACACCGGGCCGCACACCGGCAGCCTGTGGACCTCGACCGGGACCCTGCTGGCCACGGCGACCTTCAGCAACGAAAGCGCCAGCGGCTGGCAGACCGTCACCTTCACCAACCCGGTGGCCATCGCCGCCGGCACCACCTATGTCGCCTCCTACCACACCAACGGCCACTATTCCGCGAGCGGCAACTACTTCAGCACCAGCCACACGACCGGGCCGCTGACGGCCCCGGCCAACGACGCGAGCGGCGGTAACGGCGTCTATGCCTATGGCAGCTCCAGCCTGTTCCCGACCGCGAGCTACAACGCCTCCAACTACTGGGTCGACGTCGTCTACAACCAGTCCGGCACCGGCGTGAACCAGGCGCCGACGGCCAATGCCGACAGCGGCTTCGTCACCGCCCAGAACGCGCCGCTCACGCTGTCGACGGCCAGCCTGCTGGCCAACGATACCGACCCGAACGGCGATGCCCTGACGGTCACGGGCGTCGGCACCCCGGCCCACGGCACGGTGAGCCTCGACAGCCAGGCCAACACCATCACCTTCACGCCGGTCAGCGGCTACAACGGTGCGGCGACCTTCAGCTACACCATCTCCGACGGCCGCGGCGGCACCGCCTCCGCCCAGGCGTCGCTGACCGTCACGGCGCCGCCGGATGGGGAAAGCCTGTTCGCGCCCACGTCGACACCGGCGATCGCCAGCGTCAACGACCCATCCCAGGTCGAACTCGGCATGAAGTTCCAGACCGATGTCGCCGGCACGATCACCGGCCTGCGCTACTACAAGAGCGCGCAGGACACCGGGACCCATGTCGGCCATCTCTGGACCTCGACCGGCACGCTGCTGGCCACCGCGACCTACACCAACGAGACGGCCAGCGGCTGGCAGACCGTGACCCTGCCGCAGCCGATATCGATCCAGGCCGGCACGACCTACATCACCTCCTATCACAGCAACGGCAACTACGCCGCGACGGGGGATTTCTTCAGCAGCGACATCGTCAGCGGCCATCTGCGGGCGCTGGCCGACGGGACCAGCGGCGGCAACGGCGTCTATGCCTACGGGGCCGGCACCAATTTCCCCGGCGGCAGCTTCAACCGGACCAACTACTCGTCCGATGTCGTCTTCAAAGCCCAGCTCGCGGCCTAGGGACATCGGATGACCGCCGCCCCCCGCCTTCCCGTCACCGTGCTGTCCGGCTTCCTCGGCGCCGGCAAGACCACGCTGCTCAACCACGTCCTGCATAATCGCGAGGGGCGGCGGGTCGCGGTCATCGTCAACGACATGAGCGAAGTGAACATCGACGCCGAGCTGATCCGCAGCGACGGCGCCGGCCTAAGCCGCACCGACGAGACCCTGGTCGAGATGACCAATGGCTGCATCTGCTGCACCCTGCGCGACGACCTGCTGCAGGAGGTCCGCCGCCTGGCCGGCGAAGGCCGGTTCGATTACCTGCTGATCGAAGGCACCGGCATCGCCGAGCCGCTGCCGATCGCGGCATCCTTCTCCTTCCGCGATGCCGACGGCGCGTCGCTGTCCGATCTCGCGCGGCTGGACACCATGGTGACCGTGGTCGACGCGATCCACCTGCTGCAGGACTACGACAGCGAGGATTTCCTGCGGGACCGCGGCCAGGCCGCCGGCGACGACGACCAGCGCAGGCTGGTCGAGCTGCTGGTACAGCAGATCGAATTCGCCGATATGGTCGTCATCAACAAGGTGTCCGCCGTGTCGCCGGAGCAACTGGCGCGCGTGCGCCGGACCATCCGCGCCCTGAACGCCGATGTCCGGATGGTGGAGACGGATTTCGGCCGCGCGCCCCTGGACGCCATCCTCGACACCGGCCTGTTCGCCGAGGGCAAGGCCGCCGCCCACCCGCTGTGGCACAAGGAGCTGTTCGGCCCGGGCGAACATGAGCCGGAGACCGAGGCCTATGGCATCCACAGCTTCGTCTACCGCGCCCGCCGCCCGTTCGACCCCGAGCAATTCGAGGGATTCCTGGCCCAGACCTGGCCGGGGCTGATCCGGGCCAAGGGTTTCTTCTGGCTGGCGACCCGGCCGGACTGGATCGGCCAGATGTCCTTCTCCGGCCGCCAGCGCCGGATCGACGCCAAGGGGCTGTGGTGGGCGGCCGTTCCCGCGCCCTACTGGCCGCGGCACCCGGACTGGGCCCAAACCATGGCGCGGCACTGGACCCAGATCTGGGGCGACCGGCGGCAGGAGCTGGTGTTCATCGGCGCGGGCCATGACGAAGCCGCCATCCGCCGGGCGCTCGATGCCTGCCTCGTCGGCTCCCCGCTCAAATTCGACCTCGCCGCCTATCGCGAGCTGCACGACCCGTTCCCCGATTGGGCGATCGGCCACGCTGCCTGACCAGGCCGAGCGCCCGTTTCAGGATCGATATTTCAGGTCACGTTTTCATACGGACAAGGACACCGAGATGCACACCGAACTCTATGCTGACGGCATCGGCGAGATCACCGTGACCGGATCGGTCATCCGCATCGACTTGGTCAGCCTGTCGCCGACCGAGCGCGATGCCAACAACAGCCCCAAGGCCACCTTCCGGCAGCGGATCGTGATGCCGCTGGACGGCTTCGCCAATGCGGCGGAACTGGTGCAGAAGGTGATGCAGGGCCTGATCGATGCGGGTGCCATCCAGCGCCGGCCGGCGGCACCGCCGGCGACGGGCACGGCCCCGGCCGCCACGACGCTGAACGGCGGCGCCCAGCACAACTCCTCACCGAATTTCGCCTGATGATCGCGTCCGCGCCGGAGGTCCCGGCGTCGGAGGCACCGGCGCCGGACGACACCCCTTCCCCCAACCTGGGCACGCGTGACACCGGGCTGCTCTGCCTCGTGGTCGTGCTGCGCCACCATGGTCTCGACATCTCGGCCCAGGGCCTGGCCCATCGCTATGCCATCGGCGACGAGGCGGTATCGTCATCCCAGATCCTGCGCATGGCGAAGGAATCGGGGCTGCGGGCCCGGCAGGTCCGATTCGACTGGGCCGGGCTGACCCGGCTGGGCGAGGCCTACCCGGCTCTGGCCCGGCTCGAGAACGGCAACTGGGTCCTGATCGCCGGCGTCGTGACCGGCGAGGACGGCCGGGATGCCGTCCGGCTGCTCGACCCGCTCGCGGAGCGGCCCGAGATGCTGGTGGTGCCGCAGGCAACGTTCCGCCAGCGCTGGTCCGGTTCGCTGATCCTGCTGAAGCGCAGCTACCGCATCGCTGACCCGGACCAGCCCTTCGGCTTCCGCTGGTTCGTCCCCGAGCTGCTGCGGCAGCGCCGGCTGTTCGCCGACGTCGCGGTGGCGGCCCTGTTCCTGTATGCGCTGGGGCTCGCCACGCCGATCTTCTTCCAGCTGATCATCGACAAAGTGCTGGTGCACGACAGCTACATGACGCTGTACGTGCTGTCGGCCGGCATCATCATCGCGCTGCTGTTCGACGCCACCTTCACCTTCCTGCGGCGCTACCTGCTGCTTTATGCCACCAACCGGATCGACATCCGGCTGGCGACCCAGACCTTTGCCCATCTGCTGAGCCTGCCGATCACCTTCTTCGAGCAGTCCTCGGCCGGCATCCTGGTCAAGCACATGCAGCAGGCCAGCCGGATCCGGGAATTCCTCACCGGCCGGCTGTTCCTGACCTTGCTCGACGGCCTGTCGCTGCTGGTGTTCCTGCCGGTGCTGTTGATGTACAGCCTGGAACTCACCCTGGTCGTGCTCGGCTTCGCCGTGCTGGTCACCGTGGTCATCGCCTTGCTGGTCGGCCCGTTCCGGAGCCGGCTTCGCGCCCTGTACGAGGCGGAGGGGCAGCGCCAGGCGCTGCTGGTCGAGACGGTGCACGGCATGCGCACCGTCAAGGCGCTGTCGATGGAGCCGCTGCAGCGCCGGGTCTGGGACGATCGTTCGGCCCAGAGCGTGACGACGCGGTTCAACGTCGAGAAGATCTCGACCGCCGCCCAGTCGGTGACCGGCCTGGTCGAGAAGCTGATGGGCGTGGCCGTGATCGGCCTGGGCGCCATGGCGGTGTTCGACGGCACCCTGACGATCGGCGCCCTGGTCGCGTTCAACATGCTGGCCGGCCGCGTCTCCGGCCCGCTGGTCCAGATCGTGACCATGGTGCATGAGTACCAGGAGGTCGCGCTGTCGGTCCGGATGCTCGGCGAGGTCATGAACCGGAAGCCGGAGCGCCACGGCCGCACCGATGGGCTGCGTCCGCCGATCAAGGGGCGGATCGAGTTCGAGAACGTGTCCTTCCGCTATTCCCCCGACGCCGCCCCCGCCCTCGACACCGTGTCCTTCACGGTGGAAGAAGGCACGGTGTTCGGCGTGGTCGGCCGCAGCGGTTCGGGCAAGACCACGGTCACCCGGCTGATCCAGGGGCTGTACCCGGTCCAGCAGGGCCTGCTGCGCTTCGACGGCGTCGACATCCGCGAATTCGACCTGGTGCACCTGCGCAAGGCGATCGGGGTGGTGCTGCAGGAGAATTTCCTGTTCCGCGGCACGGTCCGCGAGAACATCGCCGCCACCAAGCCCGATGCCAGCTTCGATGAGATCGTCGAGGCGGCGCGCATGGCCGGCGCCGAGGAGTTCATCGAGCGCCTGCCGCGCGGCTTCGACACCTTGCTGGAGGAAAATGCCGAGAACCTGTCCGGCGGGCAGAAGCAGCGCCTGGCCATCGCCCGCGCGCTGGTGACCAACCCGCGCCTGCTGATCTTCGACGAGGCCACCAGCGCGCTGGATCCGGAGAGCGAGGCGATCATCCGGCAGAACCTGAAGCGCATCGCCGAGGGCCGCACCGTCATTATCGTCTCGCATCGCCTGTCCACCCTGGTCGACGCCAACGCCATCCTGGTGATCGACCGCGGCCGGATCGCCGATATCGGCCGGCACGACCAACTGCTGTCACGCTGCACCACCTATTGGAGCTTGTGGGCCCAGCAGACGAGGCAGAGCGCATGATCCCGGAGCGCGCCGAGCCACAGACGGACCAGCCGAACCTGCCGGCCGTCCGCAAGCCCACCCCGGTCATCCCGCTGAAGCGGGTGCCGCAGGCCGCGATCGCCGAATTCCAGCGCGATGCGATCGAACTGGAAGCGCAGGTGCCGCCGCGCGTCACCCGACTGACCCTCTATGCCGTCATCGCCATCATCGTCGCCGCCGTGATCTGGGCCTCGGTATCCTCGGTCGACGAGATCGTGGTCGCGCCCGGCAAGCTGATCACCACCCAGCCGAACCTGATCGTCCAGCCGCTGGAGACCTCGGTCGTGCGGTCGATCGACGTCACCGTCGGCGAAACGGTCCATGCCGGCCAGCGGCTGGCCGCGCTGGACCCGACCTTCA
>NZ_JBYRFX010000086.1:0-9581 GCF_057815775.1 Inquilinus sp. | reverse complement strand
AGTTCGGCGCGACCATCGGATAGTCGGCCGACAGGCCCCAACGCTCGCGATACTGGTCCGGCGTCAGGTTGTACGCCGTCATCAGATGCCGCTTCAGCATCTTCAGCTTCTTGCCGTCTTCGAGGCAGACGAGATAGTCGGGTGTGACCGACTTCTTGATCGCCACAGCCGGTTCCGGCCGCGTCAGCACCGGCTCGACCGGCTTGCCGAGACCGTTCAGCGCCGTATAGATCTGCTCGATCAGGCCCGGAAGATCGCTCAGCGCGACCGTGTTGTTCGCCACATGCGCCGATACGATCTGTACGGTCAGCTTGCGCGTTTCGTCTTTCGGCGATAGCGGCAGATTGCCGGCCCCGTCCCCGTTCATGAATTTTCTCCGTTGGAATCGATGCGCGATTGATATCGTGATCGACGGTCAAGTCCAGGTTTTTGTGAATTTTCTTACGGAATCTTCACTGTGCTGCGGTTTTCTTTGACCGGCAGCGCCATTCCGACAAGTTGGACTTCCTGGGACTGACCACGTTTCCAACGGGGAAATCAAACGGGGCAGACACCGGTCCCCGGGGGCCATGCCGGCCCCGGGGACCCGCACAGATCCTCAGCTTCCGAGGTAGGTTTCCATGGAATCGTCGAGCGCTTCCAGCCAGGGCGTGTGGTGCGTCGGCGACATCGTGCCGGTCATCAGCGACCGATAGGCGTGATTGCGGAAGCCCATGATGTCTTCCGCCTTGTGATGCTCCCACTCCATGAAGGTCTTGTTGGTGGCCTCGATGTCGAAGCTCGGGTAATCCGTCTCGGCCAGCAATTCCTTCACATAGTCGCCCTGGAACCAGATCATCTGTTCGGCGCCGTCCAGCGCCTCTTCCCGGGCCCGCCACTTGGCAAAATGGGCCGTCCGTTCGGATTCCGGCGGCAGCTCGATGCGGCCCATCATGACGTCGCGCGCCCACCAGGCCTGGGCATCGAACATGTTGAACGTATAGAACTGGTCCTGCATGCCGATGTAGAACAGCTGCGGGTTGTGGTCATAGACCACACCTTTGTACAGGTTGTCGGTCCACAGCCGGTTCGCCGTCTTCAGGCGCAGATCATCCGGCAGGAACGGGAAATGATGCTGGTAGCCGGTGCAGAGGATCAGCGCATCGACCTCTTTCGATGAGCCGTCGAGGAAATGCGCCGTGCGGTTCTCGAGCCGGGTCAGCAGCGGCCGCTCCTCGAAATTCTTCGGCCATTTGAAGCCCATCGGCTTCGAGCGATAGCTCGTGGTCACCGACTTGGCGCCGTATTTCCAGCACTGCGAGCCGATGTCCTCGGCCGAATAGCTGCGGCCGACGATCAGGATGTCCTTGCCCTTGAATTCGACCGCATCGCGGAAATCATGAGCGTGCAGCACCCGGCCGTTGAACGACTTCACGCCCTCGAAATACGGCACATGCGGTGTCGAGAAATGGCCGCTGGCAACGACGACGTAATCGAACTCCTCGTCATACATGCGGTCTTCGACCCGGTTGTGAGCCGTCACGGTGAACTTCTTTGTGGCCTCGTCGAACTTGACCATGCGCACCGGCGTGCTGAAGCGCACCCAGGGGCGGACATTCGCCTTGTCGACCCGGCCCTTGATGTAGTCCCACAGCACGGCCCGCGGCGGGTAGGACGCGATCGGCTTGCCGAAATGCTCCTCGAAGGAATAGTCGGCGAATTCCAGGCATTCCTTCGGCCCGTTGGACCAGAGGTAGCGGTACATGCTGCCATGCACCGGCTCGCCGTATTCATCCAGCCCGGTGCGCCAGGTGTAGTTCCACAGGCCGCCCCAATCGGCCTGCTTCTCGAAGCAGACGACCTCCGGGATCTCGGCACCCTTCTGGGCGGCCGACTGAAAGGCCCGCAGCTGGGCGAGGCCGGACGGGCCGGCACCGATGACGGCTACTCTGGTCATGGAAAGTCCCCTGTCGCTGGCATGCTGTTCTTCGCGCGCATTGTCGTCGTTCAATCCGGCCAGATGCCGGGGCTGGTCGGGGTGCCGTCGTCATGGGCCGACAGCCAGGCGATGGTGTCCTCGCGATAGCGCGTCAGCCCCTTGTAGTCGACCAGCTCGGGCGGCAGCGTCCGCAGCACGCGCGGCAGGCGCCGGGCCCATTTCGGCACGGTCACGATCTCGTTCATGTTCATGAGGTAGCAGCGGATGACGAACAGGATCGCGTTTGACCGCGGCAGCCGCCACAGCGTCTGCAGCTCGACCCGCAGATGCACCTTCTCGCCGACATTGTCCGGCGTCACGGTCGCCCGGTCCGGGCCCCATTTCGGATAGTTCTCCGGGCTGGTGTCGAGCCGCGGGTTGATCGTCATGGTCCAGTTCAGCCGGCGCGTCGGCCTGCCCTGCTGCAGGTTGAGCAGGAACTTGAGCGCCCGTTCGAAGATCCCGATCTGGTGCGCCAGCGGCACCGGCCCGTGCCATTCCATGAAGTTCATGCCGAGGTCGAAATCCAGCGACCAGTCGGCCTGGGTCGTCACCATGCCGGCATCCATCCACAGATTGCCGTTGCGCTGGTCGACGATGCAGAAATCGCCCTGCGCCTGCCGGGTGATGTATTCGAACGGCTCATAAGGCAGCGTCGACGGGTTGCCGAAGGTGAAGCTGTCGTCGATGCCGAGCGGCCGGTTGATCCAGCGCCACTGGTCGCCGTTGCGGATCAGGGTGAAATGGTCAGGGTAGCCGGCCGCCTGCTCCTCCATCAGCAGCTCCAGCGTGTCCCATTGCGCGCTCATCATGTGCGGCAGGGCCTGGTAGCGCAGCGGATCCTCGGCCAGCACCAGACCCCGGTCCCGCATCTCGGCGACGTAATGCTCGTCGACGTCGATCAGGTTCTCGAACACCGTGCCGGCCTGCCCACGGACATGCGGTTCCATGTTGACGGAGTACATGTAGGCGTCTTCGTGGAACGGGAACGGGAACCGGCGGATGTTCGCCGGGCTGTTGCGGTAGCTGAAATCGTCGCGGAAGGTCTCCTGCTTGAAGACGATCGCCATGTCCGGCCTCCTTGTCCCGCCTTGGCGGCGTTTGGCTACAGGTCGAGATGCAGCGTCGTCCCCTCGAACCGGGACACGCAGACCATGACCTTGCGGCCGGCCGCCTTTTCGTCTTCCGTCAGATAGACGTCGTGATGCAGCAGCGTGCCGTCGCAGGCGACGACCGCGGCCTCGCACTGGCCACAGGCCCCGCCGCGGCACAGGAACGGCGCATCGACGCCCGCCGCCTCGATCGCATCCAGCATGCTTTCGTGATGGCCGACCCGCACCGTCTTGCCGGACCGCAGCAGCCCGATGGTGAAGGGCTTGCCGGGCAGCGGCGCCAGGAAGCGCTCGGAATGCAGGTTCTCGGCCGGCCAGCCGGCCTCCACCCCCGCCTTCAGCACGCCGTCGATCATGCCGGAGGGGCCGCAGACATAGAGATGCGTGCCCAGCGGCTGGCTGTCGAGCAGGCGCCCAAGCGGGATGGCCTCGCCCTCCGCATCGCAATAGACCGTGACGCGATGCGGGCCATAGCGGTCCACCAACTCGCGCCAATAGGCGCCGCGGTCGTGGCTGCGGATGGCGTAGTGCAGCTCGAAATTCAGGCCTTCGCGGGCGAACTGCTCCATCATGGCGATGAAGGGCGTGATGCCGATGCCGCCGGCGAGCAGCAGATGCTTGCGGCCGCGCCAATCCGGCTGGAACAGGTTGATCGGGTGGCTGATCTTCAGCGCATCGCCTTCCCGGACCCGGTCATGCAGGAAGGTCGACCCGCCGCGCGAATTCTCGACATGCAGCACGCTGACCTCATAGGCCGAGCAGTCATGCGGCGGCGACATCAGCGAATAGGCGTTGCGGCGGATGTGGCCGTCATCGTCCATCGAGACGATGACATGCGCGCCGCCGGAGAAAAACGGCATCGGCTGGCCGTCCAGCCGTTCGAAGCGGAAGCGCTTGACCCGTTCGGCGACCGGCGTGATGCGGGCCACGCGGACGGGAAGTTCGGTGCCGCCGCTCATCGGAACAGCTCCTCTGGCGCCGGCGCGGTGCCCGGCGCTTCGGCATCGACATTCACGCCCTGGAAGGCGCCGAGCCGGCGGGAATAGTGATCCCGCACCAGCAGCGCCAGACCGCAATGGCTGCAGGCGAAGGGGCTGGTGGTCACGTCCTCGGTGATGCCCTTGCAATGGACGCACTGGACCCGCCGGGCCAGCGAGCCGCGATGTTCGGTAACGATGGAGGCATGGTCCATGCCGCGATCGAGTGCCACCGCCATCGCCTGGCCGATGAAACCTTCGGTGCCGGAGATGTAGAGGCGCGTGCCCATGCGCGCTGTCGCCAGCGTGCCGTTCAGCCGGAACACCAGCGTGGCGATGCTGGGCACGGCGCTGAAGGCGCTGGCACCGAGGCCGAGCAAGGCCTCGTCATGCCCCCGCCCCTGCGAGCCGCAGGGGGCGTACAGGATCTCGCTGCGGGACAGGGCCGGGCCGTCGAGCGCCGCGCGCCGGTCGAGCAGGGCCAGCGCCCCTTCGCCTTCGAGCGCGAAGACATGCCGCCGGGCGTGGGGCTGGATCTCGAGGCCCCGATAGACCGGCCGGCTCTTGATGCCTGCGACGAGCATGGCCGGCGCCTAGCCCACGGCAGTCCGCTTCTTCTTGTCCGGGTCGTCGAAGGGCAGCGTGTGGGCGCTGGCGGCTGCCTCCAGCGCCTTGCCGCGCACTTCGAGCTTGGCGCCATGCACCGCCGTGTCGACGTCGAGACGGGCGATCGCCATGGATTTCCGGGTCAGCGTCGAATAGCTCGGACAGGTGATGACGCCGACCTTGCGCCCGTCGGCCCAGACCTCGTCGCCGCCATCGGCCTGGCGGTCGGCATCGATCAGCAGGCCGAAGATCTTGAACCGCTCCTTGCCCTGCAGGCGGATATGCTCCTCCGCCCCGCGGAAGCCGGTCTTGCCCGGGCTGACGGTGAAGTCGAGGCCGAGTTCCCACAGCGAATCCCCGGGGCCCTGGTCGGCGAAGGGATACATCTGCGAATTGTCGTAGGGGTAGAACAGCAGGTAGCTTTCGACCCGCAGCAGGTCGAGGACGCTGAAGCAGCACGGGATGATGCCCATGCCCTTGCCTTCCTCGACGATGCGGTCCCACACCAGCGGCGCGTCCTGGCCGCGCACGAAGATCTCGTAGCCGCGCTCACCGGTGTAGCCGGTGCGCGAGATCATCACCGGCACGCCGAACAGCGTGGTCTGCATGTGATGGAAGTATCTGAGGTCGCGGATGCCGGGGACGTGCTGGGCGAGATAGTCGACCGCCAGCGGCCCCTGCAGCGACAGGTCGTGCAGGTCGTCGTCGAACAGCACGACGCAATTGCGCCCGGCCGCCTGCTTGACGAGCTCCTCATGGCCGGAGCCGGAGCCGTGCACCAGCATCCAGGCATTCGGCCCGGTGCGGTAGACGATGCAATCCTCGGTGAAGTAGCCGCGGTCGTTCAGCATGCAGGCATAGACCGACCGGCCGGGGGTGATCTTGGCCATGCTGCGGGTGGTGATGTATTCGAGCACGGCGATGGCGTGCGGCCCGACCAGGTGGACCTTCTTCAGGCCCGACACATCCATCAGGCCGGCCTTGGTCCGGACCGCCACATGCTCTTCCGACATGTCCTTGGCGTAGGTCCAGGCGGTGCCCATGCCGCTCCAGTCCTCGAGCTTCGACCCCAGCGCGCGATGACGGTCCGCCAGGGCTGAAAAGCGCCACGATAGAGCCATCGTCCGGTCCCCTGTTTTTACTCTACAGAATATTTATTTCCTCACTATAGGCATGTTTTGCGCCGTGACAAGCCGATCTTGCGGGGTACGTCGGACCTAGAACCCGGGCGCCGGCCGGCCGGCTGCACGATGCGCCGCGATCACGGTGTTGGCCATCAGCATGGCGATCGTCATCGGCCCGACGCCGCCCGGAACCGGGGTGATGACCGCGGCCACATCGGCCGCTTCGGCGAAGGCGACGTCGCCGACCAGCCGGGTCTTGCCCTCGCCCTTGTCCGGCGCGGGGACCCGGTTGATGCCGACATCGATCACGGTGGCGCCGGGCTTGATCCAATCGGCCCGCACCATCTCCGGCCGGCCGACGGCGGCCACCAGGATGTCCGCGCGGCGGCAGACCCCCGGCAGGTCGGCGGTGCGCGAATGGGCAATGGTGACCGTGGCGTTGGCGTTGAGCAGCAGCTGCGCCATCGGCTTGCCGAACAGGTTCGACCGGCCGATCACCACGGCGTTGAGGCCCGACAGATCGTCGCCATGGGTGCGGCGGACGAAGACCATGGCGCCGGCCGGGGTGCAGGAGACGAGGCCGGTGGCGAGGTCGCCGGTCGCCAGCTTGCCGGCATTGACGACATGCAGGCCGTCGACATCCTTTTCCGGCAGGATCGACTGGATGATCGGGTCGGACTGCAGCGGCTTCGGCAGCGGCAGCTGGACCAGGATGCCGTGGATCGACGGGTCGGCGTTCAGCGCGGCGACCAGCGCCGCCAGATCCGCCTGCGACGTCGTGGCCGGCAGCGTGTGCTGCACGGAGGTGAAGCCGCATTCCTTCGCCATCCGGCCCTTGGCGCCGACATAGGCATGGCTGGCCGGATCGTCGCCGACGATGACGACGGCCAAGCCGGTCTTCACGCCGGTCGCGGCCTCCAGCGCCGCGGCCGCCGTCTTCACGGAGCCGGTGATGGATGCCGCGACCTGCCGGCCGTCGATGACCTCGACCATCGGTTAACCCATCCGTTCCGAGGCGTAGCTGCCCGGGCTGGCCGGGAAGACCACGGTGCGGTTGCCGTTGATGAAGGTGCGGTGGTGGATATGGGCGTGCACGGCGCGGGCCAGCACCTGGCTTTCCACGTCACGGCCGATCGACACGTAGTCGTCGGCGCTCTGGGCATGGGTGATGCGGGCGGTGTCCTGCTCGATGATCGGGCCTTCGTCGAGGTCGGCGGTGACGTAATGCGCCGTCGCCCCGATCAGCTTCACGCCGCGCTGATAGGCCTGCTTGTAGGGGTTGGCGCCCTTGAAGCTGGGCAGGAAGGAATGGTGGATGTTGATGATCCGCCCCGACATCTTCCGGCACATCTCGTCCGACAGCACCTGCATGTATCGCGCCAGCACGATCAGCTCGGTGCCGGTCTGCTCGACCAGCTCCATGATCTGGGCCTCGGCCCGCGGCTTGTTCTCCTTCGTCACCTTGATGTGGTGGAAGGGGATGTCGTGGTTGACCACGACCTTCTGGTAGTCGAAGTGGTTCGAGACGACGCCGACGATGTCGATCGGCAGGGCGCCGATCTTCCAGCGGTACAGCAGGTCGTTCAGGCAATGGCCGAACCGCGACACCATCAGCATGACCTTCGGCCGTGCTGCGTTGTCGTAGTAGTCGTAGGTCATGCCGAACGGCGCCGCGACCGCGACGAAACCTTCCCGGAGTTCGGCCTCGGTGCGGCCTTCCTCGGACAGGAAGCTGACCCGCATGAAGAACTCGCCGGTGTCGAGATCGTCGAATTGCGAGCTGTCGATGATGTTGCAGCCCTGCTCGGCGAGATAGCCGGAGATCGCGGCGACGATGCCGCGAGTCGACTTGCAGGATACGGTCAGCACGAAGTTCTTCATCCGGTCCATCCCGAGGCCTTGGTCATTGCGAAAGCAGGCATGCGACTTATCGGCCGTGCGAGACCGTCACGCGAGGCGCAAAGCGCCGCCCTTGAGTTCAAAAGCGGCGCGCCCGGTCGGGGCCCGCAACGACGGTTCGGCCGCTCGATCGCCGGGATCAGATGTCGAGCGTGGTGTCCTGCTCCCACTGGGTGAAGTGGGACGCGAAGGCATTCCATTCCTGGTGCTTGAGCTTGAGATAGGCGGCGGAGAAGTCCGGACCGATCGCCTGCTTGAGGCTTTCGTCTTCATCAAAGGCGCGCAGCGCGTCGAGCAGGTTGAGCGGCAGGCGCGGCGCGTCTTTGACCAAATGGCCTTCGGTATACATGTCGATGTCGTGATGCGGCCCCGGATCGGCATGGCTGCGCAAGCCATCCAGCCCGGCGGCGATGATGACGGCCTGCAACAGGTACGGGTTGACCGCGCCGTCCGGCAGCCGCAGTTCGAACCGGCCCGGGCCGGGCACGCGCACCATGTGGGTGCGGTTGTTGCCGGTCCAGGTCACCGAATTCGGCGACCAGGTCGCGCCCGAGATCGTGCGCGGCGCGTTGATCCGCTTGTAGGAATTGACCGTCGGGTTGGTGATCGCCGCCAGCGCGGAGGCATGCTTCATGATGCCGCCGAGGAAATGCCGGCCTTCGGCCGACAGCTCGAATTCGGCCTCCTTGTCGGCAAAGACGTTGGTCCGGCCGCTGTTGTCCCAGACCGAGATGTGACAATGGCAGCCATTGCCGGTCAGTCCCTTGAACGGCTTCGGCATGAAGGTCGCGCGCAGCCCGTGCTTCTCGGCGATCGACTTGACCATGAACTTGAAGAAGGAATGCTTGTCGGCGGTCTGCAGCGCGTCGTCGAATTGCCAGTTCATCTCGAACTGGCCGTTCGCGTCCTCATGGTCGTTCTGGTAGGCGCCCCAGCCGAGCTCCAGCATGTAGTCGCAGATCTCGGCGATGATGTCGTAGCGGCGCATCAGCGCCTGCTGGTCGTAGCAGGGCTTGCCCGCCGTATCGAGTTCGTCGGAGATCCGGCTGCCATCCGGGGTGACCAGGAAGAATTCGGCCTCGACCCCGGTCTTCACCCGCTTGCCTTCGGCCGCGGCCTCCTTGACCAGGCGCTTCAGCACGTTGCGCGGGGATTGGGCGAGCAGTTCGCCATCCAGCTTGCAGTCGCTGGCGACCCAGGCGACATCCTTCTTCCAGGGCAGCTGGATGACGGAGGACGGGTCCGGCACGGCGAACAGATCGGCATTGGCCGGCGACATGTCGAGATAGGTGGCGAAGCCGGCGAAGCCCGCGCCATCTTCCTGCATCGCGGCGATCGCCTGGGCCGGCACCAGCTTGGCGCGCTGACCCGAGAACAGGTCGGTGTAGCTGATCATGAAATATTTGATGCCCTTGTCTTTCGCAAAGGCAGCAAGATCCAGCGTCATTCTCAGCCCCCTGTGGCTTCCCTTAGACATTTCAGTCTTTATCAGGCGTCAGTCTTCATCAGGCGGCTGGGGCGGTTCCGCCCCAGCCGCCTGCCGTCAGTCGCGTCCCTGGCCTGGGATCCAGTCCGTGCCCGCCAGCGGCACCCGCGCCATGGCGGCGGCCGGGACCGTGAGAGCGCAGAGGTCTTCGGGTTCCAGGTTGTGCACGTGATTCTTGCCGCAGGCACGGGCGATGGTCTGTGCCTCCAGCGCCATGACCTTGAGATAATTCGCCAGGCGGCGGCCGGCCGCGACCGGGTCGACCCGCTTCATCAGCTCTGGGTCCTGGGTGGTGATGCCGGCGGGGTCCTTGCCCTCGTGCCAGTCGTCATAGGCGGCGGCGGTGGTCCCCAGTGCCTCGTATTCCGCCGCCCAGCGCGGATCGTTCTCGCCGATCGCGATCAGCGCCGCGGTGCCGAT
>NZ_JBYRFX010000085.1:0-1613 GCF_057815775.1 Inquilinus sp. | reverse complement strand
GCGTGAGGGCGGGCACCGGCCCCGACAAACACCCTTACCCGGAGCCGCGGCGCGTGATCCGGTGGGTGAGGCATGGGGAGCATGGCCGGCCCGGCTCAGCCGGACTCCCGGCGCCGGCCCCACCGGGCCAGCCGGCGGGCTGGTCCTCGGCCTCCGGCACCGCCGGCCCGTAGGCCCTGTCAGGCGGCCCGCCCGTCTCGGCGACCGCCGCATCGAACTCCGGCACGAATGGCGTCGGAGCCTCCTGCGGCACCCCGCCGGGGAAGTCGTCTGCCGCGCCGGGCGCGGCGCCGGCCTCCCGCTCGGCCTGGGCCGCCCTGGCGGCCTCCGCCCAGGCGGGGGACAGGGGGACCCAGTCGGGAATGCGGCCGAGCTTGCGGCAGATCCGCAGCACCATCTCGTCGACCGGCTGGGTTTCGACGTCGGCGTCCAGCGCCTCGTCTTCGGTCAGCGTCTCCCACACCGTGGCGGCCAGGGCGTTGGCCTGGTTCTCGCCGGTGCTGTCGTCGGTCTCCCTGGACTCGGCCTCGGCCGCCATGGGATCGACGGGTGTGCGATCGGCGCCCATCGGATCGGCGTCCATGGGACCGGCCAGCGTGGGATCGGGCTGCGTGGTCTCGACCACGGCGCGGACGATCTGCGCCCGCCGCCGCTGCAGGCGTGCCTGCTTCTCCTCGGGGGTCTCGGCCCTGCGGTTCTTGTGCGCCTCGCGGATGCGCTCGGTCATGGCGATGCACAGCCGGATCGACCGGGCGATGCGCGACTGCATCAGCGCGAAATCGGGCGAGGCCGGCTCGATCGGCGTCGCCTCTTGCTGCCGCTCGATCCGATGGGCGGTGCGCAGGTCGACCGCGACGACCTCCCGCAGCGTGCTCAGCGCCCACACCGTCCACGCCGTGTCGGGGTCGACCGGCGTGGTGATGTCTTCGTGGATGCGATCGGGCGGGGGCAGGTTCATGGAACATATCATGAACAAAAAGATCCGTTATCGCAATGAACAAAGTGTTTCCATCCCGGCGGGACCTGCCGCGCCACCCCCGATCGTCAGGACGAGGCGGCAAAGCCGACGAACCATCGACGCCAGACCCCGTGCCCCGGCCGGCGTCGGAGCGTAGGCTGAGGCACCCGAATCCAAGGCGGAGCCATGCCATGCAGATCTCGTTCAAGGGCCGGAGGGTCGTGGTGGCGGGCGGCAGCCGCGGCATCGGCCGGTCGATCGCCCTGGCCTTCGCGGCGGAGGGCGCCGATGTCGCGGTCTGCGCCCGGGGCGCGCCGGGCCTCGCGGCGGTCGAGGCCGAGCTGAAGCGGCAGGGCGGAACGGTCTTCGCCATGGCCTGCGACCTCGGCGAGGCCACGGCCGCCGAGCGCTTCGTGACGGCGGCCGCCGGCGCGCTCGGCGGCATCGACATCCTGGTCAACAACGCGTCGGGCTTCGGCATGGCCGATGATGAGGCGGGCTGGGGCGCCGGTCTCAGTATCGACCTGATGGCGACGGTGCGTGCCTCGCACGCCGCGATCCCGCACATCGAGAAGTCGGGCGGCGGCGCCATCGTCAACATTTCGTCGATCTCCGGCTATCGCGCGAGTGCCCGGTCGGCGCCGTATGCGGCGGT
>NZ_JBYRFX010000084.1:0-4603 GCF_057815775.1 Inquilinus sp. | reverse complement strand
CCCGCCCCCTTCGGACATCCGGGAAAGCCCCCGAGCCCCATCAGGTGGTGGTGAGTCAGCCGTCCGTCGGGCTTCCGCCCGACCCATTAATACGAGAAAAAGATGTCAATCGACATCTAAGTCACGTATAGATGATAGGCGACATTGAAGCCGTCAAGGGGGCTCACGCGAGAGACAACAGGTCGCGGTTGGGTGGCGCTATGCGGACAGCGCCGAGAGATGCGTCTTCGCCTGCTCCAGGATCTCGTCCGAAAGGGCAGGATCATTGACCATGCGTGCCATCGTCAGCGCCCCGACCATGGTCGACACGACTGTCAGCGCCTGCCGCCTTGCATCGGCGGGGTCCGTCTCGGCGATCTGTGCGGCGATGGTATCGACCAGCTTGGTGAAGCCGTCCGTCGCCATGTCACGGACGGCATTGCCGCCGCGCCCGATCTCGCTGCCGAGCGATGCGAAGGGACAGCCGGCCGAGGGATCGTCCCGATGATCGGTCGAGAGGTAGTCTTCGACCATGGCGTCCAGCCCGTTCTCATCCGGGTGCTTCGCCGGATCCTGGCCGACGGTCGCGATCAGCATTTTCGCGGCAGAGGCACAGGCCTCGGCCACGAGTTCGTCCTTCGACCCGAAATGCCGGTAGAAGCCGCCATGGGTGAGCCCGGCGGCGGCCATCAGGTCCGACAGCCCGGTCGCGCCGATACCGTTGCGGCGGAACTCCTCCGAGGCGGCGCTGACGATGCGCGCCCGGGTCTCGGCTGCCTCCTGCCTCGACTTCCTCATCTCTTCCAGCCCTTCAGCGCCGATCCGGATGGCACTCCCATCGGCACTTAGATGGTAACAATCATCTTAATATAGGCGGATCGAGGCCGGAATCCAGTTCCAGATCATGGCGCCTCCAGCGGAGACGCAGGACTTGGACATCAATGGGCGATGCGGGGAGGATCCGCTCAAATCAGCCGTCCAACGGCCGTATCGCCCACCGTCGATGCCGATCAGGCGCCGGCGACGTCGAGGACGGCCTGGGCGAAGGCCTGGGGCGCCTCCTGCGGCAGGTTGTGGCCAATGCCGCCGGTGATGGTCCGGTGCTCGTACCGGCCCGAGAACTTCTTGGCATAGGCCGCCGGCTCCGGATGCGGCGCGCCGTTGGCATCCCCCTCCATCGTGATCGTCGGCACGGTGATGACCGGCGCCGCGGCCAGCCGCTGCTCCAGCTCGTCGTAGCGCGCTTCGCCCTCGGCCACGCCCATCCGCCAACGATAATTGTGGATCACGATGGCGACATGATCCGGGTTGTCGAGCGACGCAGCGCTGCGGGCAAAGGTGGCATCGTCGAAGCCCCATTTCGGCGAGGCCTCGTGCCAGATCAGCTTCGCGAAGTCGCGGCGGTTCTCATCATAGCCCTGCCGGCCCCGCTCCGTCGCGAAGTAGAACTGGTACCACCAGTCATGTTCGGCCTTCGGCGGCAGCGGCCGCTTGCCGACTTCGACACTGCCGATGAGATAGCCGCTGACCGAGACCAGAGCCTTGCACCGCTCCGGCCACAACGCCGCCATGATGCAGGCCGTCCGCGCGCCCCAGTCGAAACCGGCGACGACAGCCGCCTGGATCTTCAGCGCATCCATCAGGGCGATGATGTCGCTGGCCACAGCCGATTGCTGGCCGTTCCGGACCGTCGCATCCGACAGGAAGCGCGTGGTGCCGTGGCCGCGCAGATGCGGCACGATCACCCGATAGCCGGCCGAGGCCAGCAGCGGCGCGACATCGACGAAGGCGTGGATGTCGTAGGGCCAGCCATGCAGCAGCAGGACGACGGGGCCGTCGGCAGGGCCGGCTTCGGCATAGCCGACATTCAGGAGGCCGGCATCGACCTGCTTCAGCGGAGCAAACGACGTGTTCGTCCCGGGTTTGACCGGTGCGGCGACAACCTTGCCGGCCTCGGCCTGCGCGGTGCCGAAAAGGCCCAGCTGGGCGGCGGCGACGGTCACGGCGGCCGCACCGAACAACCGGCGGCGCTGGTGATTGATCTCTTCGGACATTCAGCTCTCTCCAACGGAAAACGAGGGCGGCCGCCTGATGGCCCGGCTGCGCTTAGATCAGATTGATCTCGACGGCGATGTTGCCCCGGGTGGCCTTGGAGTACGGGCAGGTCTGGTGCGCCGCATCCACCAGGGCCCGGGCGACGTCTGGTTCCAGTCCCGGCAGGCTGACATTGAGGCGGGCCTGGAGGAGATATTCCCCGGCCGCCGTGCCCAGATCGACCTCCGCGTCGACGGCGAGGTCGGGCGGCAGCGTAATCTTCATCTTGCGGGCCGCGAGTCCCATGGCGCCGATGAAGCAGGCGGACCAGCCGGCGGCGAACAGCTGCTCCGGATTGGTGCCGTCGCCCGCACCGCCGGGGGTCGAAAGCTTGATGTCCAGGCGGCCGTCCGAGGTGCGGGACGCGCCGTCACGCCCGCCGGTGGTGTGGGTCTTACCGGTGTACAGGACGTGTTCGATCCGGGTCATGGCAGGTTCCTGATTGATGACGTGCTGATGGCGCGGCGATGTCTCGCCTCGGCTTGCGTGTCCGTGAGATTGCGGCGGCGCCAGGCGCTCGGGGGTTCGCCCACCCAGCGCCGGAACAACTTCGAGAGATGCGCCTGGCTTGCCAGGCCGCAGGCAAGCGCGATATGGCTGAGCGGGTCCGGTGTGGTCAGCATCAGCCGCTGGGCCAGGTCCAGCCGCAGCCGGATGATGTGCATATGCGGCGTGGTGCCGAAGCTGGCCTTGAAGGCGCGGCAGAAATGGCTGGTGCTGAGCGGGATCTGCTCAGCGAGGTCCTCGACACGCAGCGGTCGCTCCATATGCTCTTTCATGTATCGCTCGATCTTGCGCTTCTGCCAGGGCGCCAGCCCGCCGCGGATCCCGGCCGAGTCAGCCGCGACCGACAGGGTGAGCAGCGTCACCAGCCGCAAGGCGGCCTTGCGCGCGGCTTCCGGGTTCCGGTCCATCGCGCTGCGAACATCCTCGAGCAGCTCCTCGGCAGGCGAGACACGGTCCATCGCCGCCGCATCGGCGGGCACGCCCCTGACATCCGCGGTCGAGACGGCAAGCCATGTCCCGTCGTTCTGCACCTTCGAGTCCTCCAGACTGACCCGGACATCGGGCAATGGGTGCGCCGGGCAGACAGCCCGACGCACCCGCCGCCTCTCCATCCAAGCAGAGGCCGCGAAAGGATGCCCGTTATGCCTTGTGAGCAGCTGTTAGGCGTCGCCTGCCATGGTCAGCCAACCCCTGGGGTCAGCGCAGCGATCGGAACGCCGCGCGGACCTCGACGGCCAGCAGCTCCGGCTCTTCCCAGGCGGCAAAGTGGCCGCCCTTGTCGACCTCGTTGAAGTAGATGAGCTTGTGGTAGCTGCGGTCGACCCAGCTCCGCGGTGCCTGGTAGATCTCGCCCGGGAACACCGTCACGGCGGCGGGCAGCGAGATATCCACCGCATTGAAGTTGTTGGAGTGGTCTTCCCAATAGATCTGGGCCGAGGATGTGGCGCTGTTGGTCAGCCAGTACAGCGAGATGTCGTCCAGGATCTCGTCCCGGGTCAGCGACCGCTCGGGGTCGCCGCCACTAAAGGTCCATTGCGCGATCTTGTCGTACATCCAGGCGGCCTGGCCGGCCGGGGAATCCGCCAGCGCGTAGCCCAGGGTCTGCGGCCGGGTCACCATCATGGCGGCATAGGCGGCGTTGTTCTTGTAGAAGTCGTTCAGCTTGTCGTAGGCCGCTTTCTCCTTGGCGGCCAGGCTGGCCGGGGCAGGCTCGCCCTGCGCCAGCAGCGGCTGCAGTTCGGCCGGCACCGTCGCGGGCATGTTGACGTGGATGCCGATCAGCCCCGGCACCGCCTGCATCGCCATCCGGTGCGAGATGACGGACCCGCAATCGCCGCCCTGCGACACGAAGCGCTTGTAGCCCAGCCGGCCCATCAGCTCGGCCCAGGCGCGGGCAATGTGGTCGGACCCCCAGCCGGTCCCCTGCGGCTTGCCCGAGAAGCCGAAGCCGGGCAGCGACGGCACCACCAGGTCGAAGGCGTCCTCGGCCTGTCCGCCATGGACCGTCGGGTCGGTCAGCGGGCCGATCACCTTCAGCAGCTCCAGGATCGACCCCGGCCAGCCATGGGTCATGATCAGCGGCAGGGCGTCGGGGTGTTTCGACGGGACATGGATGAACTGGATGTCGAGGCCGTCGATCTCGGTCACGAACATCGGCAGGGCGTTCAGCTTCGCCTCCACTTTCCGCCAGTCGTACTCCGTGCCCCAGTACTGGACGAGCTTCTGCAGCCGCGCCAGCTGGACGCCCTGGGACTGGTCGGCGACGGTCTCCCGGAACGGCCACCGCGTCGCCTGGATGCGGCGGAGCAGTTCGCCCAGATCCGCATCCGGAACCTCGGCCCGGAACGGGCGGATCGCGCTGCCTGCCGCTGCCATGGCCGGCTTCAGCAGGCCGAAGGCGCCGGTTGCGGCAGCAGCCGCAAACATGGCGGTGGCCGAACTGGCCAGGAAGTCGCGCCGCGTCGGCGACGTGAAGTCTTCGGACATGATCATTTCCCTTGTGATGGCTTCCGTGAGGAAGCTT
>NZ_JBYRFX010000083.1:0-1515 GCF_057815775.1 Inquilinus sp. | reverse complement strand
CTCCTCGAGATCGATCATGGCCGATGTCCCGTTGGACAGCGTTCCGATGTCGATTTGGACCGTCATCACCCCTCCACGCGCTCGGCCGCACTGCCCCGGGGGCGGCATGGCCGGGCATGGTCTATCACGATGGGGCCGGGTCCGGGCAACCCGAAGGGACGGGGCAGGGTCCCGGCCCGATTCAGCCGCCGAGGCACGCCTCGATCCGACGAATCAGCGCTGGCGGATCCGTCCCGGGCAGGCCGAAACGAAAAGAGGGCGGCCCCTGGCGCCGCCCTCAGATCTGCTAGGAGGTCGTTTTTTCGTCTTAGAAGGAGATGACCAGGCCGGAGGTCAGCGTGGTCGCCTCGTAGTCGCGGCCGGTGCGGAACTCGTTCCGCTCATAGGCCAGTTCAGAGAAGGTGTTGAGGCCCGGCGCGACGTTGTAGAGCAGCGACAGGATGGCGCTGTGGTTGGTCTGCAGGTCCGCGCCGTTGGTGAAGGACGAGCTCAGGCCGTTGCCCTTCTCCGCCGTGGTGTAGGCGTAGCCGACCGAGGCGACGAACGGGCCGGTCGCGTAGGAGACGTCGCTGGTGATCGAGTCGATCGCCTTGTGGGCGCGGAAGGTGCTGGAGAAGTGCACCCAGTTCACGCTGGCCGCGAAGCCGTTGGCGAAGCCGACCTGGCCGCCCAGGCTGTAGGCCTCATAGTCTTCGTTGCCACTGACGCCGTTGCCGTTGCCGGCCGACGCGGCCAGCCGCAGCGAGGTGCCGTCGAAGGTGGTGGCGTAGTTCAGGCCGGCGGTGACGACGTTCTCGTAGCGGGTGGTGGCGTCGTTGGTCAGGTCGCCCAGGCCACCATTGCCGGCGTGGTCGCCGGTGGCGCCGCCGGTGCCGTGGCCGGTTGCCTTGGCATTCTTGCCGCCGGCCACCGGGGTGAAGTCGAAGGCGAAGGACAGGCCGCCGAAGCTCGGCGAGGTGTACTTGACCTTGGTGTCCTTGCCGCTCAGGCCGCCGATGCCGTAGCTCGGGTCGATGGCGTAGAAGACGTCGGAGCCGCCGAACAGGTTGAACTTGCCGTCCAGACCGTCGCCCCAGCCGGCGCCGAGGCCGAGCTTCGAATTCACCGTGTCATGGGCGTAGACGTAGCCGATATCCGCCGAGGCGTAGGGCGCGTCACCCGCGGTGATCGTGCCGAAGCTGCCCTTCAAATAAGCATAGGTGCGGTCGACGGCGACGTTGTTCTTGCGGTCGACATTGTTCATACGGACGCGGGCGCCGTATTCCAGGCCCGAATCGGTCACGTTCTTGATGTCGAACTGCAGACGGGCGCTGGTGAAGAAATCGTAATCGCGGTCGCGGCTGCCGTCCGAGCCGGAGCTGTCCAGGATGAGAGCGGCCTGGGCGCCGACGAAACCACCGATCTTGACCGCGACGTCTGCAGACGCCGGGGCGGCCGCCATCGCGGCGACAGCAAGCGCCGTACCACCCAGCAGAATCTTCTTCATTTCCTACCTCCTAACGCGGCCATAAAGAC
>NZ_JBYRFX010000082.1:0-1967 GCF_057815775.1 Inquilinus sp. | reverse complement strand
CGCCGCTTCACCGATGCGGCCGAGGCCCGCGCCTATATCGCCGCCGAGGGCGCGCCGATCGTGGTCAAGGCCGATGGGCTGGCCGCCGGCAAGGGCGTGGTGGTGGCGACGACGGTCGAAGAGGCCCAGGACGCGGTCGATTCGATGCTGACCGAGGGCGGCTTCGGCGCCGCCGGCGCCTCGATCGTGGTCGAGGAATGCCTGGTCGGGCCGGAGCTGAGCTTCTTCGCCCTGTGCGACGGCGAAACCGCCCTGCCGCTGGCCACCGCCCGCGACCACAAGCGCGCCTACGACAACGACGAGGGCCCGAACACCGGCGGCATGGGCGCGGTGTCGCCGCACCCGCTGGCGACGCCGGAGCTGGAAGCCCGGATCATGGCCGAGATCGTGCAGCCGACGCTGCGAGCCATGGAGGCCGAGGGCACGCCGTTCCGCGGCATCCTGTTCGCCGGGCTGATGCTGACCGACCGCGGGCCGCAGCTGATCGAGCACAATGTCCGCTTCGGCGACCCGGAATGCGAGACGCTGCTGCCGCGGCTGTCCTCCGACCTGCTGACCGCCCTCTTGGCCGCGGCCGACGGCACGCTGCGCCACCTGACCCTGCGCTGGCGGCCGGAGGCGGCGGTGACGGTGGTGATGGCTGCGAAGGGCTATCCCGGGTCGTATCAGAAGGGCAGCCCGATCCGCGCGCTGGACCAGGCGGCCGGGGTGCCCGGCACCATCGTCTTCCACGCCGGCACAGCCGCTGATGCCGACGGCACCATCGCCGCCCAGGGCGGCCGGGTGCTGGCGGTGACCGCGCTGGGCGCCGACGTCGCCGAAGCCCGGGCGCGGGCCTACCAGGCCGTCGACCGCATCGACTGGCCCGAGGGCTTCTGCCGCCGGGACATCGCCATTTAACGATCAGGCCCAACCGACGATGCTGGAGGGGGATGTCGTGGAAGACCGGACCTACATCAGCCCGGACGGCCTGCTCCGGCTGATCGTCAAATCTGAAGAAGCAGACGTCTTGATCGGCTTCGAAGGCTATCCGTGGCATACCCATGCCGATCTGCTGGCCGCGGTCCATGATCTGCCGGAAGCCGATGCGGTCGCGCGATTTGTCGACGCCATCCTCCAGAACCGGGCACGGATCGCGGTCTCGCGCAGCGGGAATCGCATCCGGGATATCTGGGTCACGGAGGATCCGGACGCGGATCTGGAATATCGATCGGCCGGTGAGACGATCGAGTTCCGCCACTGGGATGCCGCAACGTAGATTGGGTTCGCGCTTTGCGAACCTAACATCGATCCGACCCATGACCGTTGGGTTCGCCATCGCGAACCCGCCCCGCGATGCTACAGTGACGCCATGAGCAAGGCCTTCACCAAAGAGAGCGACACCGAGGAGGAGCTGGACGATGCGCCGGCCCCCCTGCCCGCGGGATCGAAGAACTACATCACGCCCGAGGGCTTCCAACGGCTGCAGGACGAGCTGAAGCAGCTGTGGCGGGTCGAGCGGCCGAAGGTGGTCGAGGTGGTGTCCTGGGCCGCCGGCAATGGCGACCGGTCGGAGAATGGCGACTACATCTACGGCAAGAAGCGGCTGCGCGAGATCGACCGCCGGGTGCGGTTCCTGACCAAGCGGCTGGAGATCGCCGAGGTGGTCGACCCGGCGCGCCAGACCAATCGCGACCGGGTCTATTTCGGCGCCACCGTCACCTATGTCGACAGCCAGGACCGCGAACGCACCGTGCGCATCGTCGGCATCGACGAGACCGATGCGGATGCCGGCGACATCAGCTGGATCTCACCCCTCGCCCGCGCGCTGGCGCGGACGCAGGTGGGCGACGTGATCGAGATCCGCACCCCCGGCGGGATCGAGACCGCCGAGGTGCTGGAGATCCGCTACGGCAAGGGCTGAGGCGGGTCTAGCTCTCGGCCCGCAGGCCTGAGCCACCCCCTCACCCGAAATCGCCATGCGATTT